>NZ_ADHJ01000054.1:0-76343 GCF_000193415.1 Paenibacillus vortex V453 | reverse complement strand
AGCGAACAACCATAAAGACCGTTATCGAGTTATCGATAACGGTCTTTTCCTGTTTGTAGATATTCTTTAAAGCTAACCTGTATGCAGTCAAATTGGTAGACATCAGGATCCTTAACTACATGTAGAGTATCCTTAAGCTTCTTTACAAGTAGTCAGAATAATTTGCGTATGTCGTCATTAGGGTTCTATATGTCTAGTCAAGGTAGGGTAGTCGGAAGCACTGAAACAGCACCAGAACAGGGAACTAATCCGCTCATCCACCAAAGACGCCTTCATTATCACCATTATATCTACGTAATGTCCCATCTCTGATCGTTCCCATCGGGGATCGTGTCTGAGGGATGACTACGTTTATGCTTGGGTAACATTCCTCTGCCCATATGGCAGAACCGTAAGAGTAACACTTAAGGGTTCACCACCTCTAACGAATCCGATCTCAACCTTCTCACCAGGCTCCATGGATGTGACTTTATCCTCCAGCTCATCATAGCTGCGGATGACCTGCCCGTCCGCGCCTGTGATGATATCGCCTGCCTCTAAGCTCCCGTCCGCAGACGTACCGGGTAACACCTCAACGACCTTGACGCCCTCTAAGCTGTCACCGCGGTAAGTATAATGATTCATGCCTATCCAGCTTGACCAGAAGGTGGATCGCATGTCCGCCTCATCTTCCAGGACACTCTTCATATTACGCATAAAACGATATGTACCAAATGCCATGTTATCCATCATCATATACTCTTGCTCATTAGACCATAGTCCAGTGTACTCAATGCCAACCAGTGTCCCATCGAGATGAGGTTCCATTGTCCAAATGGTAAGCTCGTTGTCTTCACCTCTGAGCGTAAGTCTACGGTTAGGGATAAGCTCTTCAATCGTGCCGATATAGGATACGCCCCAGCCGTAATCAAGAGCGACTTGACCGCCGACCTTCAGGTCGATCTCACAATGACGGGTTTCCCAGCGGTTTCGTTCCTGCGGTTCGGTCAATGCCTTCCATGCCCGTTCCGGTGTTGTGCGGATTACAATTTCTCTCTTCACGTTCTTAAAAATAGCTGTCATTCATAAGTCCTCCTCTAGGTATTGTTTGAGCTTAGTCAGTTTGTTCTCCAGAATATGGCCAAGCTCATGCTGAAGCTGCTCATACCCGTTCTGAAAGATTGGGACGTTCAGTCGGTAGAAGCAGTACTTGCCTTCTCTGCGCTCAAGCAGCAGTTCTTCTTCGAGCAAAATCGCCAGATGTTTTTTAATGGCCGGCTGCGAAATATGAAATGCTCTCACGATCTCTAGCTGAGGGAGCTCTTGATGGGCTACCATGTTTAATATTTTCCTTCGGATGGGATCTGAAATCGCACGGTACATATCGCTCATGATTGAAATCCCTCCACATCTCATTCAGATAACCTTTTGGTTATATGTATGCATTCAGTATAGGTTCCCATCAATTGGATGTCAATATAAATGGTTAAATTAAAAATTAGGCTTTACATAACCAAAACACTAGTGTACTATTTAACTATAACACCAATACAAAAAAGGAGTGGAACACATACATGAACGGAAACGGTTCAAAAGAACTCACAGCAGACAACACAGCCATGGGGAGCAGTGCTTCCCAAGCTGTTAACGCTATAAGCAAATCCGGCACAACGAATGCACATCCCCATCTCCATTCATCCAATAAATCGAACGCATCAGATGATCTAGGGGATGGAATGCATTCATCAGTGATACCCTCGACAAATGCTCAGAATAGTCCAGTCGTTCTTACAGTCCAGCAGGTCACCAAAACCATTGGAAAGAAGAACATCGTGGACGGACTTTCTTTTGACATTTATCGTGGTGAAATTGTGGGATTGCTTGGACCGAACGGTGCAGGCAAAACGACAACCATCCGCATGATAGTCGGACTGATCGAGATGACTCAAGGGGATGTGCATGTTAAGGGGCACAGCATCAAGAGAGATTTCGTTCAAGCCATCCGCCATATCGGGGGCATTATTGAAAATCCTGAGTTCTACCCTTACATGAGCGGCTATGACAACTTGAGACAATACCAGCGGATGTCCGAGGGCGTGACCATCACCAGAATTATGGAGGTTGTGAAGCTTGTCGGGCTGCAGGATGCCATACACAAGAAGGTTCGTGCTTATTCACTGGGTATGCGCCAACGGTTAGGGATTGCCCAGGCTTTGCTGCATAATCCATCCATCCTCATCCTTGATGAGCCGACGAATGGACTCGATCCAGCAGGTATCCGAGAGATGCGGGACTACTTGAAACAAATCGCCAAGGATGAGGGAATTGCCATACTTGTATCCAGCCACCTGCTGTCGGAGATGGAATTGATGTGCAGCCGTGTGGTTGTTATCCAGGAAGGTAAACTCGTAACCGAGCGTTCTATCGGAGGCCCAGTCGTTGATGAAGAGTTGACCACGGTAACCTTCCGCGTAAACGATGCGGCCATGGCGGAACAGACCATTAGGCATATGAAAGACATCACGCTTCTTGCCACCCAGATCGAGGAGGGCATCGTTACGGTTCAACTGACGGAAGAAGACATACCTGCATTGATCCAGTCGCTGTGCGATGCGCGGGTACGAATCTATCGGGTGGAAGAGATTAAATCTTCACTGGAAGAAGAATTTTTGAAATGGACAGGAGGCAATCGCATTGCATAGCTTTGGAAATCTCGTCTGGAACGAGTGGCTCAAAATGTTTAAAAAACGGAGTTTTTTCCTGCCCTACGTGCTGTTGGCTGGAATGGTGCTATTCATGGCGTTTATGCTCTATAAATTCAGCAGTGGCAGCAGCACTGGTTATGAGTTCGCTCAATTGGCTGTAACCACCAAGGGGATGGGGCAAATGCTGACCCTGCTTGCGATCGTAGTTACGGCGGGAGCGGTAGCAAAGGAACACAGTATGGGCACCGTCAAACTGCTGCTTATACGCGCGCAGAGCCGTACCAAGATTTTGGCTTCGAAATATGTTACCATTCTGATTTACATCCTGACCCTTGTAGCTTTCATGTTTGTTGTCTCCGTGCTGACGGGTCAGATCACGTTCGGCATGGAATCCGGCACGGTTGCAATCGGTGATGTGTTGAGGGAAGCAATCAATAATCTGGTGTATACGATCGTCTATGTAACGTTAACCTTTATGGTAGGCATATTGACGAAATCCACCGGTCCTGCCATCGGCATCGGGATGTTCATGGTTATTATGGAAAGCATGGCTGTACAGCTGCTTGCACGTTATTCCTGGTCCAAATACCTGCTGTTCACGAACGTGGATCTTTCCATGTACAGCGGGGGAGGCAGTTCCCCGATACCGGGAATGAGCCTGACATTTTCAATTATTGTGCTCGCTGTATATCTTCTCTTGTTTCTTACGGCAGGCTTTGTTACGTTTAAAAAACGGGATGTCGCATAAGGAACCTCGAGAGAGGTAGAGCGGCGGAAAGGAGCAACCCGACAGTGAGTATAGAATTCGACAATAATCTGCCGATCTATTTACAGATCATGACGTATTTAAAGAAAGAAATTATAATCGGTAAACTTCAGCCCGGTGATAAAATCCCATCGGTCCGAGAATTAGCAAGTGAGCTTCAAATAAATCCAAACACGGTGCAGCGAACATTTCAAGAATTGGAGCGTGAGGGTATTGTGGAGACACGGCGGGGATTGGGCCGATATGTGACAAGCGAGGAATCGAAGATTATGGCGATAAAAAAAGAAATGGCAGGCGATCTGCTGGAGCGGTTTATTCGTGGAATGCAGGAGCTGGGCTTTAAAGATCAGGATATCATATCGATCGTGGAAGATGCAGTGAAGCAGTCATGATCAATAGCGGAGGTGAAACCATGGTGGAGAACTTGTTGCAGGTCCGCAGCGTAAACAAGACCTACGCCGGCGGCCGGAGAGCATTACATGACATAAACCTGAATATTCATGGTGGAAAAATCATTGGTTTGCTGGGTACCAACGGAAGCGGAAAGAGTACGCTTATGAAGATTGCGGCAGGCTTGATCCAGCCTTCGACCGGCGGTGTTGAAGTGAACGGCAAGCCGGTCGGACTGGAGACCAAAGCTATCGTATCCTTCATGCCCGACCGTCCTGTGACGGAGCCCTGGATGAAGGTATCGGATGCGGTGGCATACTTCAAGGATTTTTATGAAGACTTTAATGTTGAGAAAGCCCGCAATATGCTGGAATTTATGAATTTGAAGGCGAATGATCGCATCAGTTCCTTGTCCAAAGGAATGAACGAGCGCCTGCAGTTAACACTGGCTTTGTCCCGTGAAGCCCAGCTGTATATGCTGGATGAACCCATTGGTGGAGTGGATCCGGTAGCAAGGGGCAAGATTTTGGATGCGATTGTTGAATTCTACAACGAGGACAGCAGCATTATCATTTCGACCCATCTGGTCCGGGATATTGAGCGGATATTTGATGAAGTGATTTTTATTCGCAACGGCGAAGTTGTCATGCATGACGAAGTAGAGAACATCCGCCTGAAGCACGGAAAAAGCGTGGATGAGATGTTTAAAGAGGTGTATGCGGAATGATGAAACTGTTGAAATACGACTGGAAGAGAAACTCGACAACGCTGCTTGGCGCATTCGCGATACTTCTGATCGTACAGATTGCGATCACGGTGGCGGGCTCCATCAGAGACTGGGAGCTTGGAATCATGCTTGGGTTAAGCATGCTGGCCTACGGCTCTGTAAGTGTCCTACTGGTGGTTGTCGCTAGCAAGACATTCGACTTTAATATCAAGGCGTACCACCGTCGCCTGCTTCCTGTTCGTTCGGTTTGGAGCGTAGCTTCCTCGCTTATAATGGCATGTGTGAGTCTGCTTGTGCTTGGCATACTGGCGGCTTTGCATATGTGGTATTATTGGAACTCGGCCGGCATACCGCTGCAAGACATCCATTTATCTGAATTTCCCATTACGTATGCAATTGGGCTGGCGCTGATGATGGCTTGGAAGTTGATCTACTTGATGATCACAATATTTTTCTCCATTACGGTTGCCAGAAGCATTACGAAGAAGGGGAGCGTTTGGATCGGCATTCTGGTATTCTTCGCACTGCAAAATATTCTTGGCTGGCTCAGCCATGTAATCTTTGGTGAAAAGGTGGCGTGGGTCGGGCCGATGGCTACCATCTCTTTTGGGAATGAGACAGACTTTGCCGTATCTGCCGGAGAGTATACGCTGGCATGGGGAGCCCTTGCGTTTGAAGTCGTGCTTGCAGCCTTGATCCTATACGCAACGGTCTATCTGATTGATCGGAAAGTGGAAGTTTAGTTTAACCATAGAGATAACACTGTCATGGAGATGAAGAAGGCAAGAATATATAGTAAGAGACGAAGAAGCTGCCCGGAACAGGGCAGTTTCTTTTTGGTATGGAAGGAGATTACCCTTGCCAAGCCGAACCTATCAGTATACTTCATGATCGAAATAACTCATCATATGAAGTTATAGCAAGGAGATAATATGTAGGAATATACTAAACATTATAACGTTATATTCACGTATCGATTGTTCTATGCTATGCTATAAGCACGATACACAGATTACACCATATAAATCGGCGAAATAACGAGGATAACGGCTGGATCGGCAAGGCTAAAGGGGTGGGATTATGAAGATTTTGGAACAGCGCTTTGTGTTGCGCAATGTACAGACGGTGTTTGATGATCAACCTTTTGACATGGTTATGGAGAACGGATTTATTACCGAAATAACGGCTGCGAATACGGCCACCGGTGCTGATCAGTTTGATTGCACGGGCCTCTATGTCTCCAGCGGCTGGATTGATATGCATGTCCATGCGGTTGCCAAGCTTGAGCCCTACGGGGATGTCATTGATGAGATTGGCGTTAAGCAAGGGGTTGCCACTATTATCGACGCAGGCAGCTGCGGTGCGGACGGGATTGGGGAGCTGGCAGACGAGGTAGCCCGGTCCAAGACCAATGTGTTTGCTTTTTTGAATATATCCCATATTGGTCTGCAACGAATCGATGAGCTTTCCAGTCTGGATTGGGTTGACGCCGACAAGGCAATAAAAGCGATACGCACCTATCCGGATCTGATCATTGGACTTAAGGCAAGAATCAGCAAAAGCGTCGTGAAGGATAATGGGGTAGAGCCGCTTCGTCTCGCAAGGAAACTGTCCGAGAAAACATCGCTTCCGCTGATGGTACATATCGGATCGGGACCCCCGCCTATTGAAGAGGTATTGGAGCTGCTTTCGAAGGACGACATTATTACCCATTATTTAAACGGAAAAGCCAACAATTTATTTGATTCGGACGGTAAGCCGATCCCGGCACTGGTAGAGGCGATAGCCCGCGGCGTCCATCTGGATGTGGGTCATGGAACAGCAAGCTTTTCGTTCCTGGTAGCGGAATATGCAAAGAACCAGGGGATTAAGCCCAATACAATCAGCACGGATATTTATCGCGGTAATCGTATGAACGGTCCGGTGTACAGTCTGGCCAGCGTGATGACCAAGTTCCTTTATTTGGGCTACAGCTTGCAGGAGGTGATCTCAGCCGTAACGGACCATGCTGCTGCTTGGCTGCGACGGCCGGAGCTGGGGAGAATCCAAGTGGGTGATGCAGCACACCTGACGTTGTTTACGGTGCAGCAGGGGCCGCTGAGTTTAACGGATTCCGAAGGGGAGACAAGAATCGCCGACCGATATATCGAAGCCAAGGGAGTGGTAGTCAATGGATCATTCATTACATGCTAAGTATGGATTGAAACGAGTGGTTAATGCCAGTGGCCGCATGAGCATTCTCGGAGTATCTGCACCAACGGATACCGTGATGGAAGCGATGCGGATCGGTGGTCAGAGTTACGTGGAGATCGCAGATCTGGTAGACAAAGCCGGCGATTACATGGCGCGCATACTCGGTTCGGAGGCAGCGGTTGTTGTCAATTCCGCTTCCAGCGGTATCGCATTATCCGTAGCAGCCATTGTAACCGAGGGCAATCGCAGACGCAGTGATCGGCTGCATCAGGAGCCGATTGCCAAGAACGAAATCATCATGTTCAAGGGACACAATGTGCAGTATGGAGCTCCTGTTGAAACGATGGTTTACCTCGGAGGAGGTAAGGTTGTTGAGGTGGGTTATGCCAACGAAGGGCGCAAGGAACATATCGTCGAAGCGATTCATGAGCGCACCGCTGCTATTTTGTATGTGAAATCACATCACTGCGTGCAGAAAAATATGATTTCGGTTGAAGAGGCAGCTGAAGTGGCCAAGGCACACGGCCTTCCGCTGATCGTGGATGCGGCGGCTGAAGAGGATATCCAGAAGTATGTGAAATACGGTGATCTGGCTATATACAGCGGCTCCAAAGCCATTGAGGGTCCAACCTCCGGCATCGTAGGCGGCAAGCGGCAATACGTGGAGTGGGTGAAGGCGCAGCTGCACGGCATTGGGCGAAGCATGAAGGTAGGCAAGGAAACCACGTTTGGATTGCTCCAGGCGCTGGATGAGTACATGGTGAAGGAAGACAAGAGTGAACAGGAGAAGGCTGCACTCGAGGAAATGCAGTCCTTATCGGATTTGCCGGGCATTGAGGTTACCATCGTGCAGGATGAGGCAGGCCGCTCCATCTTCCGGGGACGTGTGAAAGTAGGCGAAGAAGCTGCGGGAGTCAGCGCCAAATCGATGAACGATCAACTTCGCGAGGGCGATATCGCCGTATACACAAGGGATTACGGTGTGCGGCAGGGGTATTTTGACATCGATCCACGCTCGCTTTCCGGCGATGATTTGCAAGTCATTATAACAAGAATACAGCAGATTGCAGGGGGAAACTAAAATGGCCAATATGGAGAAACGTCTTTACAGAAACCGCGCAGCACTGAATGTGCTTGCAGGCAGCATCCAGAATGCAAAGGAAATATTCGAAGCAGCGGAAGGACATGTGGTGGTCGGTGTGTTGTCGAAGAACTATCCGAACGTGCAAGAGGCCATTATCGCGATGAAGGAGTACGGTGCTGTTATTGAAGATGCCGTGTCTATCGGACTTGGAGCAGGGGATAACCGGCAAGCGGCAGTCGTAGCAGAGATCGTGAAGGGCTATCCAGGCACGCATATCAATCAGGTATTCCCTGCCGTTGGCGCTACCCGTGCTAACTTGGGGGGAGAGGAAAGCTGGATAAACAGCCTTGTGTCCCCTTCGGGTCAGGTGGGCTACGTGAACATATCTACCGGCCCGGTGAGCGCTGCCGGAACGGATGCGGCCATCGTTCCTATTAAAGCCGCTATTGCGCTTGTGCGCGATATGGGAGGCAATGCACTGAAATATTTCCCGATGCAGGGGCTGAAGCTAGAGGATGAATACCGCGCGGTAGCGAAGGCATGTGCAGAGGAAGGTTTTGCGCTCGAGCCGACTGGCGGCATCGATAAAGAGAATTTTGAAGCGATTGTACGGATTGCTTTGGAAGCGGGAGTACAGCAGGTTATTCCTCACGTATATTCCTCCATCATCGATTCAACCAGCGGCGATACCATCATCAGTGATGTTCGGGAACTGCATCAAAAGTTAAAAGCGCTGGTTGACCAATATGCCTAAGAGAATCGCTGCCTATGGCGAAGTGATGATGCGGCTGCAAGTACCAGGGTATGCATCTTTGGCTCAGGAGAGCCATTTGAATTACTCCTTCTCGGGCACCGGTGTCAATATCGCATCGGCCATCGCCAGATTCGGTCATACCGGATATCTGGTCAGCACGCTGCCGGATAACCCGCTTGGTGAAGCGGCGATCTCATACCTGCGCAAGCTTGGTATTGGCACATCGCTGATTAGCCGGGGAGGCAAATACGTAGGCATGTATTTCCTGGAGAACGGCTTCGGTGTGCGGCCCGGACGTGTCACGTACACGGATCGGCTGGGCAGCAGTTTTAATACGGCAGCGGATGAGATGTACGATTTCGGGGCGATTGCCGAAAGCGTGGATATGATACACTTTTGCGGCATTACCCTCTCGATGAACGACACGGTGCGGGGGCAGATGAAGACGTTGGCCAAGGAAGTTAAGGCAAGAGGCGGTACGGTTGTGTTCGATTGCAACTATCGTCCCTCTTTATGGGGTGCGGACCGCTACGACTTTGCCAAGCCGCATTATGAGGAAATGCTGTCATTGGCGGACATTGTTTTTATGAACGAGAAAGACGCTCTCTATATTCTCGGCATGGAGACGACGCGTGAAGACCGGAACGAGCAGCTGCAGGAGTTGATTCCACAGGTAGCCGCGAAGTATAATATTACGGTTGCGTCGGGGACCCACCGCAAGATCAACGGGGATAATACCCATTCCCTGCGAGGATATCTATACACGGACGGAGTCTTTTATTTTTCCCAAACATTGACGTTCTCCGTTCATGACCGTATCGGAGCAGGCGACGCCTATGCCAGTGGTGTGCTTCACGGAATTTCAGAGGGATATGAACCGGGACGGACGGTTGATTTTGCCGCCGCAGCCGCGATGCTTGCCCATACCGTAACGGGAGATACGCCGACGGCGAATGAACGCGAAGTCCTTCAGGCGATGAGTCAGCATATGTCTGATGTGGAAAGGTAGGAGGAAGTATGTCGATCACGCGGAAGAACGGTCCATTATATCTGCAAATCAAGAAGATCATTAAAGATCGGATTCTGCATGGGGTTTACCCACTTGGTGCCCATATTCCTTCCGAGCCGCAGCTGGAGCAGGAATTCAATGTCAGCAAAATGACAGTTCGTAATGCCATCCAGGAGTTGTATCAGGAGGGATATGTAGAGAAACGGAGCGGAGTGGGAACGATTGTGACCCGGAACACCTCCTTTTCCAAACTTTCCAAGGGCAAGCTGTTTACGGAGATTTTGGTTGAAGAAGGACACCAGATTCGGAAGCGCCACCTGAAGACGGAATGGGTGCATAACGAGCCGGATAGTGAATTATACTTGAAATTCGGCGAACGGTGCCTGCTTATTGAACGGTTGTATTTGCTCGACGGGAACCCTTATATTTACTATACACATTATGTGTCAGCCCAAGTGGATATGGGAGAGGAGTTCGATTCCAACGAACTGCTATCCCTGTATGACCGTATCGAGGAGAGTCAAATTACGTTGGAGAATTTCCGGGATCGCTTTCTGGCGACCGTAGCCGATGATGAGATTGCACCACTGCTTGAAGTAAGTGCAGGCGCACCGCTGCTCAAGCGGTTGAGATCCTCGTACGACGGAGCGGGCAGCATGATTGAATACAGCATCGGTTATTATAATACGGAATTACAGCATTATTTGATTAGTTATGATGTTTGATGGCGTGAATTTATAGATGGTGATGAAGAAGTGGCCCTTAAACCGGTATTTATCGGAAATGGAGGCTGCTTCTTTTTTTTGCCGCCATATTGAATGGATCTTCAGAAAAAGGCTATAAGGGTTCGAATTAGTGGGTACAATAAGAATAAATGGACTGCAGGATGAATTCGCTAAGACCCTCTTGGCAAAATGAAAAAATGTGCTATAATGAGATTAAAGTCAAAGAAAGTCAAAGTCAACGAGAGGGTTCGCTGATTTTGATTATGGTTAAACCAAGTATAAGCAAGGCTCTGTGCGGACGTGTAAGATCACTATCCGTCTTAACGTTTCAAACAGTGGAGGATGAACAGACCATGCGTAATATCTCTGATATTATCGAACAATACCTGAAGAGCATACTGCAGGAAAGTCCGGAAGGCACCGTTGAAATTCAGCGTAACGATCTGGCAGAGCAATTTTCTTGCGTTCCTTCCCAGATTAATTACGTCATCAGTACACGGTTTACCTTGGAGAAGGGCTTTCTCGTGGAAAGCAAGCGCGGCGGAGGCGGTTACATACGCATCCAGCGAATTGAGCTTCCTCAGCATACTGCACTCCAGCAGCATCTTCATCATACAATCGGCAGCATGATTGATCAGACGGTAGCGGAAGGGCTGATCTATCAGCTGGAGGAATCCCGGTTTTTGACGAGGCGGGAGGCCAGTCTGATGCGGGCCGCCATTTCAAGGGAATGCCTGAATGTGAAGCTTCCTTATCGGGATGAGCTGCGTGCAAGGATTATGAAGGCGATGCTTATTTCTTTATTAGGTAAGTGAGTCTGTGTAAGGAGGCATTGGATATGGTATGCCAAGAATGCGGTAAACGGCCAGCGACACTTCATTTCACCAAAATTGTGAACGGGGAAAAAACAGAGTTTCATTTTTGCGAAACTTGTGCCCGCGAAAAAGGGGAATTGATCCCCGGTACGTCGAATGGTTTTTCTATACACAGTTTGCTGTCGGGTCTCCTGGATCTGGATCCTTCAGGCAAGGGCCAGACTCCCGGTGCCAAAATGGCTCAGACGCTGCAATGTGAAGAATGCGGTATGACGTATTCGCAGTTCAGCAAGCTTGGCCGATTCGGCTGCAGCTCGTGTTATAAATATTTCTCGGATCGATTGGATCCGTTGTTCAAGCGAGTTCATGGCGGTACATCCCATGTTGGCAAGGTGCCGAAGCGCACAGGGGGTCGTATTCAGATCAAACGCCAAATCGACGAGCTTAAGAAAGAACTTCAATTCCGGATTGTGCAGGAGGAGTTCGAAACCGCCGCCGAGATCCGGGACCAGATCCGTGAGCTGGAGAAGAATATCGCTCAGGGATAAGATTTAATGAGTATGCACTTTAGTAGGAGGAATGCGTGATGTCTAATCTCCGGTTTACCGATACGGCGCTCAGCGAGTGGATGCGCGGAACCGGTCAGGATTCCGACATTGTCATCAGCACCCGTGTCAGGGTGGCGCGCAATCTGCAGCATCTTCCTTTCCCGCTGCTGGCAACGGATCAGCAGTCAGGAGAAGTGCTAGAGCGCCTGACCCGTGTGTTAAATGATAAGGAAGATTTGCAGGATTTTGGGGATTTGCATGTAATTAAATTAAGTGAGATTGATGAGCTGGATAAGAAGGTTCTCGTTGAGAAGCATCTGATCAGTCCCAATCTGGCGAATGAATCCCGGAATGGTGCAGTCATCCTTACCGAAGATGAGTCCGTCAGCATTATGATCAATGAAGAGGATCATCTACGCATACAGTGCTTATATCCCGGATTTCAGGTTCGGGAGGCATGGGAACGTGCCACTGCGCTGGATGATGTTTTTGAATCCGAAATCGATTATGCGTTTGATGACAAACGGGGGTATCTCACAAGCTGTCCGACGAATGTCGGTACCGGTCTCCGGGCCTCTGTCATGATGCATCTGCCGGCTCTCGTTATGACGCAGCAGATCAATCGAATTCTTTCGGCTGTATCGCAGGTGGGTCTGACCGTAAGAGGAATTTATGGTGAAGGCAGCGAAGCATTAGGCAACCTGTTTCAAATCTCGAATCAGATAACGCTCGGTCAAACCGAGGCGGAGATCATCGAGAATCTTCACAGCGTCGCCTTGCAGATCATCGAGCATGAGAAGAATGCCAGAGCACGGCTCTTGGGTGACTCCAAGCTCCGTATTACGGACCGGGTGATGCGTTCTTACGGCATACTGTCCTACGCGGCAGTAATGGATTCCAAGGAAGCAGCCCAACGCTTGTCCGACGTTCGACTTGGGGTGGATCTCGGCCTCCTGGAAGGTCCGGAAATTCCGGTAATGAATGAGCTGAATGTGAAGACACAGCCGGGTTTTCTGCAAAAAACCTTTGGAGAGGGCATGCATCCTTCCGAACGAGATATGTATAGGGCTAAACTCATCAGAGAAACATTAGGTAACCATTAAGGATTGATTCTCGTTTTACTAATGGATGAACGGAAACGTCGCAATAACTGGCGATACACCGAAATCCGCGAGGTTAAATATATTAATTGAAACGTGGAGGTGCAATACTATGATGTTTGGCAGATTTACGGAACGTGCACAAAAGGTGCTTGCATTGGCTCAGGAAGAAGCGGTACGTCTGGGTCACAACAATATCGGTACAGAACATATCCTGCTTGGACTTATTCGTGAAGGAGACGGCATTGCAGCCAAAGCGCTGATCGGACTTGGACTGGGTCTGGAGAAAATCCAGGACGAAGTGGAGACTTTAATCGGACGCGGACAGGAGCAGCCAACTAACATTGCTTATACGCCTAGAGCGAAAAAAGTAATTGAGCTCTCCATGGACGAAGCCCGAAAGCTCGGTCACACGTATGTGGGTACGGAGCACATTTTACTGGGACTGATTCGTGAGGGTGAAGGGGTTGCAGCACGCGTGCTGAACAACCTGGGCATCAGCCTGAACAAAGCCCGTCAGCAGGTTCTGCAGCTTCTTGGCAGCAGCGAGGCGGTATCCAGCCATCACGGTACGCCGCAAAACGTGAGCACGCCTACGCTGGACAGTCTTGCTCGTGACCTGACCGCCATTGCCAAAGAAGGCAACCTCGATCCGGTCATTGGCCGCAGCAAGGAAATTGAGCGCGTCATCCAGGTGCTGAGCCGTCGTACGAAGAACAACCCCGTATTGATTGGTGAGCCTGGAGTAGGTAAAACAGCCATTGCCGAAGGTTTAGCACAGCGCATCATTAACAATGAGATTCCGGAGACGCTGCGCGATAAGCGCGTTATGACGCTCGATATGGGTTCTGTTGTAGCGGGTACGAAATACCGCGGCGAGTTTGAGGATCGTCTGAAGAAAATCATGGATGAGATTCGCCAAGCCGGCAACATCGTTCTGTTCATTGATGAGCTGCATACCCTGATTGGTGCAGGCGGAGCAGAAGGAGCGATTGACGCTTCCAACATCCTTAAGCCTTCATTGGCACGCGGTGAGCTTCAGTGCATCGGGGCAACCACACTGGACGAATACCGTAAATATATTGAAAAAGATGCTGCCCTTGAGCGCCGGTTCCAGCCGATTACGGTTGACCAACCATCGCCTGAGGAAGCCATTCAGATTCTGTATGGACTGCGTGACCGTTACGAAGCGCATCACCGTGTGAAGATTACGGATGAAGCGATAGAGCAGGCAGTGAAATTGTCCGACCGCTATATCACCGACCGTTTCCTGCCGGATAAAGCAATTGATCTGATCGATGAGGCCGGTTCGAAAGTTCGCCTTCATACGTATACTATACCGCCAAATCTGAAGGATCAGGAAGCACATCTGGAGGATATCCGCAAAGAGAAGGACGCAGCAGTCCAAAGCCAGGAATTCGAGAAAGCAGCCGCACTGCGCGATACGGAGCAAAAGCTGCGTGAAGAACTCGAAATCACGAAGAACCAATGGAAAGAGAAGCAAGGCCGTACCGATTCCGAAGTGACTCCAGAGGATATCGCCGATGTGGTGGCCAACTGGACCGGTATTCCTGTGAATAAACTGAAGGAAGAAGAGACCGAGCGTCTTCTGAATCTGGAAGAAATCCTGCACAGCCGTGTCATCGGCCAAGAGGAAGCTGTAAAAGCAGTCAGCCGTGCGGTTCGCCGGGCACGTGCAGGACTGAAAGATCCGAAGCGCCCAATGGGCTCCTTCATCTTCCTCGGTCCTACCGGGGTAGGTAAAACCGAGCTGGCACGCGCGCTTGCAGAAGCGATGTTCGGTGATGAGAATGCGGTCGTGCGGATCGATATGTCCGAGTATATGGAGAAACACTCCACGTCACGTCTCGTCGGGGCGCCTCCGGGATATGTCGGCTATGAAGAGGGCGGCCAGTTGACCGAGAAGGTTCGCCGCAAGCCGTATTCCGTTGTTCTTCTCGACGAAATCGAGAAGGCGCATCCTGAGGTATTTAACATTCTGCTTCAGGTACTGGAAGATGGTCGTCTGACTGATTCGAAAGGCCGTGTGGTGGACTTCCGGAACACGCTGATCATCCTGACGTCCAACGTGGGTGCAGAAGCGATTAAGAAGAACTCGACGCTGGGCTTTACCGCTGTGAGTGATTCAGGCCGCGATTATAACAACATGAAGGGC
Source organism: Paenibacillus vortex V453 (assembly GCF_000193415.1). Lineage (NCBI taxonomy): Bacteria > Bacillati > Bacillota > Bacilli > Caryophanales > Paenibacillaceae > Paenibacillus > Paenibacillus vortex. The sequence goes on along the minus strand of NZ_ADHJ01000054.1, from coordinate 61,372 downwards.
AAAGTGATGGATGAGCTCAAGAAGAGCTTCCGTCCAGAATTCCTGAACCGGATCGATGAGATCATTGTGTTCCACTCTCTGGAAGAGAAACACATTGCCGAAATCGTGACATTGATGTCCGATGAGCTGCGCAAGCGTCTGCTTGAGTTCGAGGTTCAATTCGAGCTTACAGACAAAGCGAAGACCTTCATTGCGAAGGAAGGCTACGATCCTGCCTTCGGTGCCCGTCCATTACGCCGGGCTATCCAGAAGCATATCGAGGATCGTCTCTCCGAAGAGCTGCTGAGAGGCAACATTACCAAAGGTGATTCGCTCATCATTGATGAGGCGAACGGCGAACTGGTTGTGAACAAGAACGAGAGCGTTACGGCCGCATCAGCCGAAACCGAATAAGTGTTAACTTCAACCCCCGTTGGATTAAATCCAGCGGGGATTTTGTTTTTAATGTTAATGGAAGATGAGAGAATTATAAGCGAGAGGTTTATACAGGGGAAGATACATGAATGCCTGGAAGTCATCGAATGCAATGGACTGGGGTTGTTTTATATCGGCGGCAATAAGACATATCGCGAAGGAAGCTGGCCTCGTGTATCAACCCAGCGTAGAGAACGGAATCGTTCTGTAGAAGCGACAGCGATCGTAAGAACGATCCGGCAGCGAAGAGGACATGTATGGTTTACATGTACTTATGTTTGTTATTAAATTGCAGCAAAAAATAACGCTGATTTTCCTTCAACCCTTCAAATTTGAAACAAATCCATCTCAAGCCGCGTAAAGTTTCTGATTAGCCTTTACGTTGAATTATAAGAAATGGTAAACTTTGAGTAATGCCTGATTTTGCAGGGTTTTACGGAATCCGACAAAAGATGTGCGACATAAAGGAGACTCACATGGCAAAAACTAAGACGAAATTTTTCTGTACCGAATGCGGCTATGAAGCGCCCAAATGGTTCGGAAAATGTCCGGGCTGCCAATCATGGAATTCCATGGTAGAAGAGACCGAGACGGTAATCAAGACGCAGGGGATGAATTCCCCTCTTTTTCATAGTAAAGAAAAACCCCTTTCGATCATAAATATAGAAAGCGGCAAAGAACCCAGAATCCAGACGGGCATTGCGGAATTGAACCGTGTGCTGGGCGGCGGGCTTGTCCCGGGCTCGCTCGTGTTGGTTGGCGGCGATCCCGGCATCGGCAAATCCACGCTGCTTCTGCAAGCCTCCAACCGATTGGCTCAGAACGGCGTCCGCGTTCTGTATATTTCCGGTGAAGAATCGGTACGTCAGACGAAGCTTCGCGCTGACCGGCTCGGCGCATTGTCTCCAGAGCTGTTTGTCCTCTGCGAAACCAATCTGGAATCGATTGAGGAGGCCATTGAGAGCGTACAGCCCGGTTTTGTTGTCATCGATTCCATTCAAACCGTGTATTTGCCGGAGGTAACAAGCGCGCCGGGCAGCGTCTCCCAAGTTCGGGAGTGCACCGCCCGCTTTATGCGGCTGGCTAAGGTGAAGGGCATCGCTACGGTTCTTGTTGGTCATGTGACCAAGGAAGGCGCCATTGCAGGTCCTAGGATGCTGGAGCACATGGTGGACTGTGTGCTTTATTTTGAAGGAGAGCGTCACCATACTTACCGTTTGCTTCGTGCGGTGAAGAATCGTTTCGGTTCGACGAATGAAATTGGCATATTTGAGATGGGTGAGGATGGGCTGCGCGAAGTCGGCAATCCATCGGAACTATTTTTATCTGAACGACCATTAGGCGTAGCCGGTTCGACAGTTGTTGCAAGCATGGAGGGAACCCGCCCGGTTCTTGTCGAACTGCAGGCACTCATTTCTACGACCCATTTTCCATCACCACGTCGAATGGGCACCGGTGTGGATCATCACCGAATGAATTTAATCATTGCTGTGCTTGAAAAAAGGATGGGCATGTTCCTGCAAACACAGGATGCCTACCTGAATGTCGCCGGTGGCGTTAAGCTCGATGAACCTGCGGTGGACTTGGCAATAGCGGTCAGCATTGCATCCAGCTTCCGTGATATTCCGACCAAGCCGTATGATGTCATTTTTGGCGAGGTTGGCCTGACCGGCGAAGTTCGTGCCGTTTCAAGAGCAGAACAAAGGGTAAGAGAAGCGGAGAAGCTGGGTTTCAAGCGCGTACTCATGCCTGAGAAAAGTTTGAAGGGATGGAAGCATCCCAAAGGAATACAAATCATAGGAGTAAACACTGTTGCAGATGCATTAGCGGTTGCGTTAGATTAGGGGGCATACGAAGGTGAAAGAAACGAGCCAACTGGACAAAATGAATGATTTGCTGAAGCTGGTAGCACCGGGAACGCCGTTTCGCGACGGGCTGGAGAACGTGCTTCGGGCAAAGACGGGCGCCCTGATCGTTGTGGGTTACAGCCCGGAAGTAATGGAAGTTGTCGACGGCGGCTTCTCCATAAACTGCGATTTTTCGCCAAACTATTTATACGAGCTGGCCAAGATGGATGGCGCCATCATCTTAAGCGAAGACCTGAAACGGATTTTGTATGCCAATACCCAGCTGATCCCTGATTCCTCGATCTCTTCCATCGAGACAGGGATACGGCACAGAACGGCAGAGCGGGTAGCGAAACAGACGGGTAAGCTGGTGGTGTCCATTTCCCAGCGCCGTAACATTATTACGCTGTACCAAGGATCTTTGAGGTATGCGCTGAAGGAAATCGGCGTAATATTAACCAAAGCCAATCAAGCGATACAGACATTGGAGCGATACAGAGTGGTGCTTAATCAATCGCTCACGAACCTCTCTGCCTCCGAATTTGAAGAGCTGGTGACCATTCCGGAAGTTGTTAATGTCATCCAGCGCGTGGAGATGGTGCTTCGCATCAAGAAGGAAATCAAGCGTTATATTAACGAGCTCGGCAACGAAGGGCGTTTGATTAGCATGCAGATGGATGAGCTTGTGAGCAATATGGAGGAAGAGGCTTGGCTGCTATATGCAGACTACGCCCGGGAGTACAGCGAGGAGAAAATCCGCGAGATCATACTGGCGCTCAAGCGTTCGACGGATGAGGAGCTGCTGGACATTCACCATATTGTGAGGCTTTTGGGATACCCGGCTTCTGCCGCTGCTTCCGAAGAAGAGATCCTGCCGCGCGGTTACCGCATTTTGAACAAAATCCCACGCCTTCCGAACGTGATCATTCGCAATTTGGTGGATCAGTTCCATGACTTATCCAGCATTATGTCGGCATCGATTCACGAGCTTGATGAAGTGGACGGGATTGGTGAAGTACGTGCACGCACCATAAAAGAGGGCTTGAAAAGATTGCAGGAACAAGTATTCATTGACAGACAAATCTAAAAGCCCTACAATCGATGTTCGAACGTACAATTAACGAGGTGAATATAAAAATGACGAAATCAATTCCGAACATGTTTACTTTAGGTAATCTGTTTCTCGGAATGATTGGTATCATCTTGGCGACAGAAGGTCGAACGAGTATGGCCGCCATTATGATTATCATTGCCATGCTCCTTGACGGACTGGACGGTCGGGTAGCTCGAGCATTGAATGCCCAGAGTGAATTCGGTAAAGAACTTGACTCATTATCAGATGTAATTTCCTTTGGCGTAGCTCCAGCACTTATCATGTATACCGTAGCGTTTACGGATATCAATACAGCTCTGGCTTGGACAGTAACCGCGATATTTCCGATGTGCGGCGCATTACGGCTTGCACGGTTCAACGTTCGTCCAGGAATACCGGGATATTTTATCGGCCTGCCAATCCCCGCAGCGGGAGGCGTGCTTGCAACACTGGCTTTATTCCATGAAGAGATTACAGCTCCTTATATGATATTTGCCATTTTACTTCTTTCCTATCTCATGGTTAGCGCAGTCAAGTACCCGAACTTCAAGAAGATTGGCATTCCGAAAACAGCAATTAAATTTACACCCTTTGTTATCGTAGGTGCAGTCATGGTTGCCGTGTTCTTTCCGGAACAAACCTCCATGCTCATATTCGTACCCTTGGTACTATATGCAGGGTATGGTTTGCAGCAGAATTTCCGCAGATTGACTCGCAAAAACCGACGACGCAAGAAGGATGACCACAAATCGGATGAGGCTTATCAGTCCTCTGACCGATAAGCAGCATAACTCACGGGCTGACATAAACCCAAAATAAAAAGCATTTATTTCCCTGCTTAGGCAGCGAGATAAATGCTTTTTTTGTATCCATGTATGACCTTGCCGCCATAACCGTTTGGAATGCCAACGGCTTTACGACAGGTTAAACAGACCCAATGTGGAACATTTCTGAGACTCCTTAACAACAACCTCATCCAGCTGGATGTCCAGAAGATTCGCAAGGGCAGACATATAAAATATGTTGCGGCCAAGCTCGGAGCTCACCGCTTCACGGCAGTTCTCGCACAGATGACCTTCGACGTGGGTGCCTGCCAATTCCCGGGCCGATTCGAGATCAGAGCCGATATCGAAGCTTTGCTTCGTGGCATGAAGCTCGATGCATCCGCACTCTGTGATGGCTTTGGTGACGGCACGGTTGACAGAAGCATTGCTTTGACCATTTTTAGACAGAACATCCAAGAGACTGCGGTGACGGAGCAACAATTCGGAAACTTGATCCTGAAAAGCCTGTAGACTGGGAGCACTCATTTATACATCCACCTCGATATTATGAATTGAGTTCATTATATTCCACTACTTCAGCCGATTTCAACCAATTTCAGGTGCCCGAAGGCAGTCAATTCCAATTGTGAGGTTGGTGTTAGCATACATCAAAGCCTGACGGGGGTAGGCTGGACCGTACAACAGGTGAGGTGAAAACTCCATCAATAAAAATATTAAACGAGGCACTTTCAGGGAAGTTAGATCGCATACAGCGGAAGTTTTTCTTAAAAAAAGATGACCTGGCACGATTACGACTTTATAAATTGGACCATACTGGAAAATAGAAGCAACGATATTCAGGTATAAAAAGGAGGTGTGCGGAAGCTCATGTTAAAAAAAGCTATTTTAGCATTTACGGTATTATGCGGTGCGTGGGGCGGGTATACGTTATATCATACAATGGAACGGTCTTTTCCAGGGCTCTCGCCTATTTTTGGACAAGGAATACTGGCAGCGGGAAGCGGAGCCTTCGCGGTGCTTGGTGGATTATTGTTTGGCATGATCGGTGTTCTTTCGGCTGATCGGGTATCGAGATGGCTGCACAGCCTGATCTCCTCGTTCTCCCGGATTCCGATGAATGAACTGGCCGCTGGAACGGCTGGATTGCTGGGCGGCTTACTGTTGTCCCTATTGCTCTCACCCGGGTTGTCCCTGCTAGGAGAAGCTGGGCAGCTGCTGCAGGTCGGGATTACACTGCTCGGCGGGTACATCGGACTGCGGATTGGACTGGAGAAGAAGGATGAACTGGCTTCCTTATGGATGTCGGGCAAGTGGAGCCAAGCCCCTGAGCCGGAAGGAAGACGCGTTGAGGAGCACAAGATATTGGATACAAGTGTCATCATCGACGGGAGAATCGCAGATATATGCAAAACCGGATTTATCGAAGGGACCATTGTGATTCCTGAGTTTGTTCTGGAGGAGCTTCAGCATATTGCGGATTCCTCGGACCTTCTTAAACGCAACCGCGGCCGGCGTGGACTTGATATTTTGAACAAAATCCAGAAAGAGCTGGATGTAAAGGTGCTCATTTATGAAGGCGACTTTGAGGAGATATCCGAAGTCGACAGCAAGCTGGTTAAGCTCGCCAAGGTGCTTCAGGGCAAAGTAGTCACGAATGATTTCAACTTGAATAAGGTTTGTGAGCTGCAGGGCGTGTCGGTGCTGAACATAAATGATTTGGCCAATGCAGTCAAGCCGGTGGTTCTGCCCGGGGAGGAAATTCTGGTCCAGATTATCAAGGACGGCAAGGAGCATGGTCAAGGCGTTGCTTATTTGGATGATGGCACGATGATCGTTGTGGAAGGCGGACGTGAGTATATCGGCACAATGATGGAAGTGCTTGTCACCAGTGTACTGCAAACCTCAGCGGGCCGGATGATCTTCGCTAAACCGAAACTGTTGGAAAAAGCCCAGTAAACGGGGTATGATGGGGATATACATATCCGTTCTCCGTCAGTCTGACGTGAAGGGTGAAGACAGGAGTTTTGTGCATGTTGAACGACTTCGGCGCCGTTATTGTGGCGGCGGGTAAGGGAACGAGAATGGGAACCCGGGAGAGCAAGCAATACCTGGCACTGGGTGGAAAGCCCATCATCGTTCATACACTGGAAGTATTCAGCCGGATACCCTGGCTGCAGGAGATCGTGCTTGTTACGGGACCGGAGGATGTTTCGCGCTGCCAATCCTGGGTTCATGAGTACGGACTGGACAAGGTGTCCGCTGTAATTCCTGGCGGTAGCGAGAGGCAGCAATCGGTATACCAAGGTATCAAGCAAATCTCGTCAGAGTGGGTAATGATACATGACGGCGTCAGGCCGTTTGTAACACTAGAGGAAATTGAATCCTGCCGCGATGCGGCAATCCGTGAAGGCGCCTCGGTACTTGGGGTGCCTGTGAAGGATACGATTAAGCAGGTGAACGGTCAGGGGCTGATAACAGGTACCCCGGACCGTCAAAGTCTGTGGGCCGTCCAGACCCCACAGGCTTTTCGTCTTTCCGACCTGCTGTCAGCCCATGAGGCTGCAGCCAAGGAAGGGTTTACAGGGACCGACGACGCCATGCTGATGGAGCGTGCAGGACATTCGGTCATCGTGGTAGAGGGGAAATACAGCAATATCAAGATCACCACACCGGAGGATCTGGAGTATGCGGCTTATTTACAGAAACGCAAGGGAGAGGACAAGGAATGATTCGAGTAGGACAGGGGTTTGACGTGCATCAACTGGTGGAAGGAAGACCGTGTATTATCGGGGGGGTCACCATTCCTTATGAGAAAGGGCTGCTGGGACACTCCGACGCAGACGTACTGCTGCATGCGGTGACGGACGCGATTTTGGGAGCGCTTGGGCTTGGCGACATTGGGCGCCATTTTCCCGATAATGATCCGGCTTTTAAAGACGCGGACAGCCTGAAGCTTTTGGAGCAGGTATGGGCCATGGCCAAAGAGCGCGGTTATACGCTGGGAAATATCGATTCCACGATTATTGCCCAGAAGCCGAAGATGGCACCTTACATCCCACAAATGGCGGAAGTGATCGCCAAAGCGCTGGATGCTGAGGTGGATCAGGTAAATGTGAAGGCCACCACAACCGAGCAGCTCGGGTTTACCGGCAGGGGTGAGGGAATCGCGGCACAATCGGTTGTCTGCCTTGTGAAAGGTATGCTATCCTCTTAAAGGACGCGTTCAAATCAGAGCAGATATGGAACGAATGCCTGAAGGAAATCTTTGAAGAAATAGGGAAGCGGAGGGGTTACAATGACCGGAGAAGTCCGCGTGCGTTATGCACCGAGTCCAACGGGACATTTACATATCGGCAATGCCAGAACGGCATTATTCAATTATTTATTCGCCCGCAAGAATAACGGGAAATTTATTATTCGCATCGAGGATACAGACGTAAAGCGCAACGTAGAAGGCGGAGAGCAAAGTCAGTTGAAATATTTGAAGTGGCTGGGCATGGATTGGGATGAAAGCGTGGATGTCGGAGGCGAGTACGGACCGTATCGCCAAACCGAACGTCTTGATATTTATAAGGAATATTGGCAGGACCTTTTGGATCGTGGGCTAGCTTACCGCTGCTACTGCACAGAGGAAGAACTTGAGCAGGAGCGGGAAGAGCAGATGGCTCGTGGGGAAACGCCTCGTTACTCTGGAAAACACCGGGATTTGACGGAAGAGCAGCGTCAGGCGCTTGAGGCTGAAGGGCGTGTAGCAAGCATTCGTTTTCGCGTTCCAGAGGAACGTATCTACACCTTCGATGATATGGTGAAGGGTACGATTTCTTTTAACAGCAAAGAGACGGGCGACTTCGTCATTGTCAAAAAGGATGGCATTCCTACCTACAATTTCGCGGTAGCACTCGACGATCACCTGATGAAGATCAGTCACGTGCTCCGCGGAGAGGATCATATCTCCAACACGCCGCGTCAGTTGATGATCTATGAAGCCTTCGGCTGGGAGCCGCCGCAATTCGGGCATATGACCCTGATTGTGGGCGACGATCACAAGAAGCTGAGCAAGCGTAACGAATCGATCATTCAATTCATTGAGCAGTACGATCAGCTCGGCTATTTGCCTGAAGCACTGTTTAACTTCATCTCGCTGCTCGGCTGGTCTCCGGAAGGGGAAGAGGAAGTATACTCGCAAGAGCAGTTGATCTCGATCTTTGATGAGCATCGGTTGTCCAAGAGCCCTGCGGTATTCGACACCAACAAGTTGGCTCATATGAACAACACCTACATCAAGAATGCGGATCCTGATCGGATTGCTGATTTGGCCATTCCGCATCTGCAGAAAGCGAGCCGCTTGCCGTTCGAGCTTAACTCCGAGCAGGAGGAATGGGCACGCGCGCTCGTGGCGCTGTATCAGGAGCAGATGAACGCGGCCTCAGACATCGTGGATCTGTCGGAAGTGTTCTTCCGGACGCATCTGGAGCTCGATGCAGAGGGCATCGAAGTGATGGGCGGCGAGCAGGTGCCTGCCGTATTGTCCGCATTCCTTGCGAAGATCGAGCAATCCGATGAGTTTAACGCTGCGAAGATTGCTGCTCTGATTAAGGAAGTACAGAAGGAGACGGGATTTAAGGGCAAGCAGCTCTTCATGCCGATCCGCGTTGCTCTGACTGGACAAACCCATGGCCGCGATCTGAACCAGACGATCTGGCTTCTTGGCAAGGATCGTGTGCTTGACCGGCTGCGCTCCCAAATCAAGGGCGCATAACCCAGGGTACGGCATTCTTGATAAACGTTCCTTGTCAGCCTGTATCTCATCAGTTATAATTACACCAAACTATAAGTGAAATATTCTTTGATCTAGGGTTTTATTAAATGGGGCATTTACTCATACAGGGAAGTAGCGGAGAGGACGGAATCGTGTTGTAGAAGCGAAGCGTTCGCCTTTGTTTTCGGATTTCAACTATGTAGATTTACGTTCAAGAAATCTGAAAACAGCAGCGATCGGAAGCACGATCCGTCAGCGCAGCGTCACTAGTGAGCAACGCGGTCATTTATGAAGCATTGATCAACAAAGATAAACGTATAAAAGCTACGATCAGGAGAAGTACGCGTAAAACAGGCACGTTCCAGAGAGGACAATCGGCAGAAGACAAGGACCACTTGAATCTGCCGGCTGAGAGTTGTCCCGTTGCCTGCAGCGGAAATGCACCTGTGAGCTGCATGGTTGAAGCGAACACAATCGTTAGATCATGCCGGTCGTCTGCCGTTAATGACATGAAGTGAATCGGTAGAATCCGTCCCGGACGAAGGGAGGATGCTTGTGCCGGTTCTAAGCAGAGTGGAACCGCGGTCTAGCGCCTCTGCAGCGATAAGCTGCAGGGGCGTTTTTTATTTTCAGGAATAACGATGGAGAGCAAGTTGCATGCGCGATTGGAAGAGGGGAAAGAGGGAGCGTTCATGTTTAAACAGATGAAATCGGATATTCGGACAGTGTTCGAGAATGACCCGGCTGCCCGGGGACTTTTTGAAGTGGTATTCACCTACTCGGGACTTCACGCCTTGTGGTCTCATCGGGTAGCTCATGCATTATTCAAGCGGCGATGGTATACGCTGGCCCGGATCATATCTCAGATCAGCCGGTTCATGACAGGGATCGAGATTCACCCGGGAGCCCGCATCGGGAATAGACTGTTTATAGACCATGGCATGGGGGTTGTCATCGGAGAGACCTGCGAGATCGGGGATGACGTGGTGATCTATCAAGGGGTTACCCTCGGCGGCACCGGGAAGGAAAAGGGCAAGCGTCATCCGACCATCGGCAACAATGTGGTCATCGGATCAGGAGCGAAAGTGCTAGGTTCCTTTACGATTGGAGATAACTGTAATATTGGTTCCAATGCAGTCGTATTACGACCGGTTCCGCCGAACAGCACCGTTGTGGGCAATCCGGGTAAAGTCGTGAAGCAGAATGGTGAGCGTGTGCGTGACCGGCTCGATCACACCAATCTTCCGGATCCGATTGTGGATACACTGCGTTCGATGCAGATGGAGATCGATCAGCTTCGGGCGGAATTGAATGAGGGCAAACAGAATAACAACAAAACCAGGGTCTCCGAGGCCGTAATCTCGTCGGTCAAAGAGGAATGAGTTTTTTTGGAATAAGCAGCAATGTACGTGAAGGAACAATAAGTGATGGAATGAAAGGACTGGGATGATATAATATGGCACTGCAAATCTATAACACGCTAACCCGTATGAAAGAAACGTTTGTCGCTCAGGAATCTGGGAAGGTCAAGATCTATGTGTGTGGTCCTACCGTGTACGATTATATCCATATTGGGAATGCGCGCCCGATGATTTTTTTCGACGTGGTTCGCGCTTACTTCGAGAATCAGGGCAATGACGTGAGTTATGTGGTGAACTTTACGGACGTAGATGACAAAATGATCCGCAAAGCCGAACAGACCGGCACCACCGTTCCGGAGGTAGCGGATAAGTTTATCCAGGCGTATTACGAGGATTTGGACGGTCTTGGCATACCGAGAGCCACGTTAAATCCGCGGGTAACGGACAATATGGAGAATATAATCGAATTTATCCAGGAGCTTGTGGATCGCGATTTTGCGTATGAGAACGGGGGAGACGTATTCTATCGCACTCGCAAGTTTGATGATTACGGCAAGTTGTCCCAGCAAAATCTGGATGAGCTGCAGTTCGGTATTCGGATTGAGGTCGATAAGCGGAAAGAAAACCCCGAGGATTTTGTTCTATGGAAAGCAGCCAAGCCGGGAGAAATCTACTGGAGCAGCCCATGGGGAGACGGTCGTCCAGGCTGGCATATTGAGTGCTCGGCGATGGCACGCCGTTATCTTGGGGATACGCTGGATATTCATGGCGGTGGGCAGGATTTGCAGTTCCCGCATCATGAATGCGAAGTTGCGCAGTCCGAGGCATTGACGGGTAAACCGCTCGCGAACTATTGGATGCATAATGGATATATCCGTATCAATAACGAAAAAATGTCGAAGTCGCTGGGTAATGGCGTATTGGTTAAGGAGCTTCGCGAACAATATACGAAGGAAGCTGTGCGTTATTTCATGCTGTCTACCCATTACCGAAACCCGCTGAATTATAGCGATGAAGTGATGGACCAGGCACAGAACAGCGTAGAGCGTCTGGCTAATGCGGCAGCTAATATTGAACATCGCTTGAGCACGGCCATCGGTTCCAAAGACGACGAAGTGAGCCAGGAGGTTGCGGGTAAAATATCTGCGGTTCTTGGCGAATTTCATCAAAAAATGCAAGATGATTTCAATACGCCGGATGCAATCACAGCGATGTTCCAGTGGGCTAGCGAGGCGAATCAGCTGCTGAAGGAAGCTTCGATTCCTGCAGCCGACCTACATGAAGTGCTGCGTGCTTTCAACGAAATGAACGGCGTTCTTCGCATTGTCAATACCGGTACGGGCGATTTGCTGGACGAGGAGATTGAAGCCTTGATTGCTGAACGTATTGAAGCCCGGAAAAATAAAAACTGGGCGAGAGCCGATGAAATTCGCGACAAGCTGGCGGACGAAGGCATCGTGCTAGAAGATACGGCGCAAGGCATGCGCTGGCGGCGTAAATGAGCGGGGCCGAGTTTCATGACCCCGCAGCCGGTTGGTTTGACTTTCCGCCGTCGAAGCCGGCACGTCTGATTCCGCCGATCGTGCTTGCCTACATCGGAGATGCCATTTACGAGGTGGCTGTCCGGCAGTTCTTGATATCGAAGGCGAATCTTCGGCCTCATCACCTGCACCGCACAGCGACAGGATTCGTGTCGGCGAAAGCTCAGAGCCGGATATTGGCATTTCTTGATCCGGAGCTGACGGAGGAGGAGCGCGATGTGGTCCGGCAGGGACGCAATGCCAAATCGGGCAGCATACCGAAAAATGCCGATGTGCTGGAATATCGGCATGCAACGGCATTTGAGACGCTTGTTGGGTATTTATATTATACGGGAGAGCAAGACCGTCTGCGTGAGCTCATTGGAAAGAGCATAGAGTTTATCGAGGGGTCTGCTAAATAGATCGAAAGACATCAGATACCAGCAATGAAACGATACAGCCGGTATTTCCCGAAATTGGGCAGCTGGCTGATATGCAGGAGGAGACATATATGTTGCAAGAAGAGGAAGTAGTGGCTGGTAAGCATTCCGTAACGGAAGCGCTCAAATCAGGACGTACGATCAATAAAATATGGATTGCCGAGAATGCGCAGAAGCATTTGACGCTGCCCATTATTGCGGAAGCCAAAAAACTGGGCATTGTCATTCAGCACGTAGACAAGCGCAAGCTGGATCAGATGGTTCCGGGGGTTCAGCATCAGGGCGTGGTTGCCCAAGCGGCCCCTTATGCTTATGTGGAAGTGGAGGATCTGCTCAAGGTTGCGGAGGAAAAAGGGGAACCGCCTTTCCTGCTGCTTCTCGATGAAATCGAGGATCCTCATAACCTGGGCTCGATTTTGAGAACGGCAGACTGCACGGGGGCTCACGGCGTTGTACTGCCTAAGCGCCGATCCGCTCAGGTGACGGCCACCGTATCCAAAACATCGGCTGGTGCGGTAGAATACGTACCTGTAGCCAGGGTGACCAATCTGGGTCAGACGATTGACCAGCTGAAAGAAATGGGTGTCTGGGTGGTTGGCACCGTGGTTGATGCTGTTCAGGAATTGTACGATACTGAAGTATTTGACGGACCGGTCGCAATCGTAATCGGGAATGAAAGTAAAGGAATGGGGCGTCTGATCCGCGAAAAATGCGATGTGCTTGTGAAGCTGCCGATGGCTGGAAAGATCAATTCGCTTAACGCTTCGGTTGCCGCAGGTGTCGTTATGTACGAAGTTCTTCGCCGTCGCCGCCTTCAGGGTTAGCAATGATGGCCGATTGGCGGGATGTGCTGCTGGTCGATGGCTACAACATGATCGGCGGCTGGCCTTTTCTTGCGGAACTCGCCAATAGCAGCATGCAGGAAGCCCGGGATGTGCTGCTTGAGAAATTAGCGGAATATCAAGCGTATTCAGGCCTCAGAATCGTGGCGATTTTTGATGCTTACCGGGTTCCGGGCCTTGGGAAATCATACATCCAGGGTAAGGTACAGGTGTTTTTTACGAAAGAGAAGGAAACGGCCGATGAGTGCATTGAACGGCTTGTTGGAGAGTTTAGCCACCGCCGGCGTAAAATTTATGTGGCGACCAGTGATCTGATTGAGCAGCATGTCATTTTTGCCCGGGGAGCGCTTCGGTTATCTGCCCGTGAGCTGCTGAATGAAGTGGAGCAGAGTGAGCGCGAAGTGAAGCAGAAAATTACGAAGGAGCAGACCAAGAGCAGGAATACACTTGACGGGAATCTGCCGCCGGATGTGAGACAGATGTTTGAGCGCTGGCGAAGGGAATAGGACTGTTTTACACAATGGGGACGAAAATGCAGGCTCGTCTGAAGAATGGAAGAGTATATGAATCTACGAAATAGTTTACATTAAATGTTATTATCGGCCTATATTGGCTAGAACGTGGTTGACGGTCTAGTAGACATCATATATACTTGTCATATATTTCAAGCGAGTGACGGGCTACCGTGCGTTCCGGGCCGGAGGGATTCTATTGAGTGTGGACCTCAAGGAAGTCATGTTGTCAGGGTATGATGTGATAAGCGATGAAGACATTGTCGAGGCGGTCCGTGAGGGTGACAGCGGGGCGCTGGAGTATTTGATCAATAAATACCGGAATTTTGTACGTGCTAAAGCCCGTTCTTATTTTCTGATTGGTGCTGACCGGGAAGATATTGTCCAGGAAGGCATGATCGGGCTGTACAAGGCAATTCGTGATTTTAAAGGGGATAAGCTGTCCTCGTTCAAGGCCTTTGCCGAGCTCTGCATTACCAGACAGATTATTACGGCTATTAAGACCGCTACGAGACAGAAGCATATTCCGCTCAATTCGTATGTCTCATTGGACAAGCCTATTTACGATGAGGACTCCGACCGTACGCTGCTGGATGTCATTTGCGGCACAGCGGTAAGCGATCCGGAGGAACTAATCATCAATCAAGAGGAGTTTGTCGGCCTGGAAGACAAGATGTCAGAGATCTTAAGCGATCTGGAACGGAAAGTCCTGATGCTTTATCTGGACGGTCGATCCTATCAAGAGATTGCGGTGGATTTAAGGCGTCATGTGAAATCGATTGACAATGCCCTCCAGCGGGTAAAGCGAAAGCTTGAACGCTATTTGGAGGTCAGGGATAACTGAAACAACGTCGGATAAGAAGCAGAAGGCTCAAGTAGAGCCTTTTTTTAATTGTATTACAGTATTCATGATGGCCAGCTGGGAATCTCCGTATACTCTGCAGCCATTAGTCTTTTGACGGGTGATATCATGTTATGATAATGTCAAAGATCTTCATTCTGCAAAATGTGTAATATTTGGTGTTTCATCTGTTAGAAGATTGAACATACTGGATATAGAATAAATGCTGTGCAGAATGGACAAAGACTGTGAAACGCCACAGTTTTTTACAGTGAGATGTTTACAATAAACCGGGGACCTATTCCCTGGCTTAGCTGGCAATGGCATTAATTGCAGCCCGCAATCAGAGAGAAAAAGGCTTGAAATGGCGCTACCCTTGTGATAAAGTGTTTTAGGTAGGCCTAAATTCGCGTGTTTTATGAATGGATCGTTGTTACAGTTTTTGGAACAACGGTTTTATTCATCTCGCAGAAATAACCGAGTTTCGATGAGAACAAGGTTGTTTCTACTAGGATCAATATCGATTCTTCTGAAAAGAAGGACGTCTTCGGGAGGTGCACATCATGCGGGTAATTATCACTTTGGCTTGTACAAGCTGCAAACAAAGAAACTACACAACCACCAAAAACAAGCGAAATCACCCCGACCGCATGGAGATGAAGAAATTTTGCAAGTTCTGTAACGAGCAAACTCCTCATCGCGAAACCAGATAGTTTTCTTTTGGAGGTGTAGTCGGCGTGAAACGTGGTTTCAAGTCTCTGTTTTCCTTTTTCTCTGAAAGCTGGGCGGAACTTAAAAAAGTTCGCTGGCCCAATCGTAAAGAACTGACGAACTATACTTTAATTGTTCTCGGCACCATTGTGTTTGTCACGATTTATTTTTGGGTTGTAGACATCGGTATTTCCGCTGTGATCGAAGCGATAATTTAGAAGGGTCCCAGGTGGCTTGATATGGAAAAAAGATGGTACGTAGTTCATACCTATTCTGGGTATGAGAATAAAGTCAAAGCCAATTTGGAAAAACGTGTCGAGTCTATGGGCATGGAGGACAAAATATTCCGCGTTCTTGTTCCGATGGAAGAAGAAATTGTAAACAAAGACGGCAAGAAAAAAACCGTCATGCGTAAAGTTTACCCGGGATATGTCTTGGTCGAAATGATTCAGACCGATGATTCTTGGTATGTTGTCCGCAATACACCAGGAGTGACCGGTTTTGTTGGTTCGACAGGGTCCGGTTCTAAACCGACGCCTTTGCTTCCAGAAGAAGTTGAACAGATTCTGAAGCATATGGGCATGGAAGAGCCGAAACCGAAGATCGAATTCGACATCAAGGAATCCGTTCGTATCAAGGTTGGTCCTTTTGCGAATTTCGTGGGCTCCGTGGAAGAGATTTTGGCTGAAAAGAGCAAGTTGAAAGTTCACGTCAACATGTTTGGACGGGAAACCCCGCTGGAGTTGGATTATACTCAAGTGGAGAAGATTTAATTCTTCAGGTTTCTTGTGGGAGGGCGTATTATGGCGTCCGCTACCACTATTGATGCAAGGAGGTGTCAACCATGGCTAAGAAAGTTATCAAGATTGTGAAACTGCAAATTCCTGCAGGTAAAGCGAATCCGGCTCCTCCAGTAGGTCCAGCATTGGGTCAAGCGGGTGTCAACATCATGGCATTCTGTAAAGAATTCAACGCTCGTACTGCTGATCAAGCTGGTCTGATCATTCCGGTTGAAATTTCGGTGTTTGAGGATCGTTCCTTTACGTTCATCACGAAAACTCCACCGGCTGCTGTACTGCTTCGCGTAGCTGCTAAGATCGAAAAAGGATCTGGCGAGCCTAACAAGAAGAAAGTTGCAACGGTTAAGCGTGACGCTGTGCGTCAAATCGCTGAGCAAAAAATGCCTGACCTGAACGCTGCATCTGTTGAAGCTGCAATGAAGATGGTGGAAGGTACTGCCCGTAGTATGGGTATCACAATCGAAGACTAATGGTCTCTCGATTGAAACCGGACTAGGTTCGGATTATGTGGGAGGAATTTCCGCTAACACCACAAAGGAGGAAAACAAACATGGCTAAACACGGTAAGAAATACGTTGAAGCTGCGAAGCTGATTGACAGCGAAGCAACTTACGAGCCTTTGGAAGCTGTAGAGCTTGTGAAGAAGGCTGCAACTGCCAAATTCGACGAAACTGTTGAAGCGGCTGTACGTTTGGGTGTAGACCCACGTAAACAAGACCAGGCTGTTCGTGGTGTTGTTGTCTTGCCTCACGGCACAGGTAAAACACAACGCGTTCTGGTATTTGCGAAAGGTGACAAAGCGAAAGAAGCGGAAGCGGCTGGCGCTGATTTTGTTGGCGATCAAGACATGATCAACAAAATTCAACAAGGCTGGTTCGAGTTCGATGTCTGCGTAGCGACACCTGATATGATGAGTGAAGTCGGTAAACTTGGCCGTCTGCTCGGTGGTAAAGGCCTGATGCCTAACCCTAAAGCTGGTACGGTTACGTTCGATGTTGCTAAGGCTGTTCAAGAAATCAAAGCCGGTAAAATCGAGTACCGTCTGGACAAAGCAGGTCAAATCCACGCTCCAATTGGCAAAGTGTCTTTCGATGCAGCTCAATTGAATGAGAACCTCAAAGCTCTCATCGATGCATTGAATCGTGCGAAACCAGCTGCTGCTAAAGGTGTATACCTGAAAGGTATTGCTGTTTCCTCGACTATGGGACCTAGCGCTCGCGTGAACACAACGACTTACAAATAATATTACCATTGACTTCGGTTAGTGATATTTGATATTATGTAACAGTTGTGAGTCTTCGAGACTGACCTTTAAAGTTGAATATGCTTACCGTAGACAGTAGGTGCCCTAAGCAGGCTTAATTTCCTACCGAGGTGTTATGATAGAACGTCAACAATTTGTCCGGTTATCCGGCCAAATGATGATTCATCAGGCCTTCGTAATTCTACGGAGGCTTTTTTAGTGCCCGTAGGAAGAGCGGAGAGCCTGGTGCTCTTACGCTACTAATACAACCAGGAGGTGTAATCATTGGCAAACGCAAAAGTGATTCAAGCGAAACAAGAAGCGGTTGATGTAGTTGCTGCTAAGCTGCGCGAAAGCGTATCGACAGTAGTTGCTGACTATCGTGGATTGAACGTTGCACAAGTAACTGAACTTCGTAAACAGCTTCGTGAAGCTGGCGTCGAGTTCCAAGTACTGAAAAACACGCTGCTTCGCCGTGCGACTGCAGCTGCAGATTTGACTGAGCTGGACGAAGTCCTGACTGGTCCTACAGCTGTTGCATTTGGCACCAATGACGCTGTCGCTCCAGCAAAAGTTCTTAACGATTTTGCTAAGAAAAACGACGCGTTGAAATTGAAAGGCGCAGTAGTAGAAGGTCGTGTAATCGGAGAAAGCGAAATCAAAGCTCTGGCAGAACTTCCGTCCCGCGAAGGTCTCCTCTCCATGCTCCTCAGCGTGCTTCAAGCTCCAGTGCGCAACTTCGCGCTTGCAGTTAAAGCAGTTGCAGAGAAGGAAGAACAAGGCGCATAAGTTTTGTTTTTTCCGAGCTGTGTAACAACAACTATAAAATCTTAATAATAAATGGAGGTTCAACTTAAATGAGCAAAGAGCAAATCTTGGAAGCAATCAAAGGCATGTCCGTTCTGGAACTGAACGATCTTGTAAAAGCAATCGAAGAAGAATTTGGTGTAACTGCTGCAGCTCCAGTAGCTGTTGTTGGTGGCGCTGGTGCAGCTGAAGCTGCTGAGCAATCCGAATTTGACGTAATCCTGACTAGCGCAGGCGCGTCCAAAATCAACGTAATCAAAGTGGTTCGTGAAATCACAGGTCTTGGCTTGAAAGAAGCAAAAGAACTGGTTGACAACGCACCAAAAGCTTTGAAAGAAAAAGTAGCTAAAGAAGAAGCTGAAGCTGTTAAAGCTAAATTGGAAGAAGCAGGCGCATCCGTAGAAGTTAAGTAATAACTTCTCCAGATTATCGTCAGCAAGAAACAAACCCCTTGAATATTTGTTCAAGGGGTTTGTTATTGTGGCGGAGAATTCTTGCGCGTACTGATTTCAGTGAGAACGGTTATACTGGGATAATGGAGCCCCTATGGACCATAAGTCCAGGCGGGTAAACTTTGGTTCAATACGGAGGAAATGATGCCGAATCAACATTATTACTCGAATCAGCCAGACATTGCTCATGACCGCAAAGAGTTAAAGACAGAGCTGAGAGGACAGACGTTCAATTTCATTAGTGATGCGGGTGTATTCTCAAAGAGCGGCGTGGATTTTGGCAGCAAAGTTTTGATAGATGCAATGGAATTTCAACAGAATGCCTCCGTTCTGGATGTGGGTTGCGGTTATGGTCCGATCGGTCTAACGGCGGCAAAGATGGTCGTGGATGGTCATGTGACAATGATTGACATTAATAGCCGAGCTGTCGAATTGGCTAAAGAGAACGCGAGGCGTAACGGAATCTCGAATGTAACGATCCTGGAGAGCGACTTATTTGCCGTGGTTAAGGATCAGCAGTTCGATGTGATTCTGACCAATCCGCCTATACGTGCCGGGAAAGAAACAGTGCATGCTATATTTGAAGAGTCGTTGAGTCATTTGCGTGAGGGTGGGCAGCTGTGGGTTGTAATTCAGAAGAAGCAAGGTGCACCTTCGGCAAAAGCTAAACTGGAGAGTTTGTTTCACCAGGTAGAAGAAGTAACGAAGGATAAAGGGTACCGGATATTTAAAGCGACCAAATCTTCTTGAAATAGTTTAACTAGGCTGTTGACTTGGGTATGCTGGTATGGTATTATTATAAAATGTCAGTATTAGGATGGTCTCTTTGTCTTTAGTTTGCTGAAATGTCAAGACTTAATGTGTGGAAAGATGCATAAAGTCCGTCATATTGACGTATAATATGTACGTTTTGGGCAAATCTACAGGATATGAGATGATTATCATAACCATGGATAAGCTGCTCTTTTTTCGAAAAGGTATTCGATAAGGGCTTTTCTCTATTTATGGATTGTCCTCTGTATGTACCATTATAGTGTTACAAACAGAGGTTCGCAATGAAATATTTTTAAAGTGAGTAGACATGAGGGGTGAGTTTAAGTTGGCAGGACATCTTGTTCAATATGGTCGACGCACTCGGCGAAGTTATGCTCGTATTAACGAGGTACTCGAAGTTCCGAACCTGATTGAAATCCAACAAAAATCTTATGAATGGTTTTTGGAGGAAGGACTCCGCGAAATGTTCCAGGACATCTCGCCGATTCAGGATTTCACAGGTAATTTGGTACTAGAGTTCATTGACTACAGCCTTGGAGAACCGAAATACACCGTCGATGACGCGAAAGAACGCGACGTTACTTATGCGGCGCCGCTCCGCGTGAAAGTCCGGCTCATTAACAAGGAGACCGGAGAGGTCAAGGAGCAGGAAGTGTTCATGGGAGACTTCCCGTTAATGACGGAAACCGGAACATTCATTATCAATGGTGCCGAACGGGTTATTGTCAGCCAGTTGGTTCGCTCTCCCAGCGTCTATTTCAGCACAAAAGTGGATAAAAACGGTAAGACGACGTATACTGCAACAGTTATCCCTAACCGCGGCGCTTGGCTGGAACTGGAGATGGACGCGAAGGACATTATTTATGTCCGGATCGACCGCACCCGTAAAATCCCTGTAACGGTGCTTTTACGTGCACTTGGTTTTGGTACAGATGCCGAGATTCTGGATCTTCTGGGCAATGATGAATATATTCAAAACACGCTGGATAAAGACAACACGGACTCTACGGAAAAAGCGCTCATCGAAATTTATGAACGCCTTCGTCCGGGCGAGCCGCCAACACTGGAGAACGCGAAGAGCCTTCTCGTTGCTCGTTTCTTTGATCCAAAGCGTTATGATCTGGCTAACGTTGGCCGCTACAAGATCAACAAGAAACTTCATATTAAGAACCGTCTCTTTAATCAACGTTTGGCAGAGAGTTTGATAGACACGGATACAGGTGAGATCGTTGCTGAAGCTGGTCAAACCGTAGACCGTCGTCTTTTGGACGAGATTATGCCTTACTTGGAGAAGAGTGTTGGCTTTAAGAATTATCATGTTGCTGGCGGTGTGATGGACAGCGAGGATATCCCGCTGCAAACAATCGATGTGTTCTCTCCTACTGAGGATGCAAAAGTTGTGAAAGTCATCGCGAACGCAAACATTGATAAATCCGTGAAGCATATTACTCAGGCTGATATCATTTCTTCCATCAGTTATTTCATCAACTTGCTGCATGGAATCGGTAATACAGATGATATTGACCACCTGGGTAACCGTCGTCTGCGTTCCGTAGGCGAATTGCTTCAGAACCAGTTCCGTATCGGTTTGTCCCGGATGGAACGTGTTGTTCGTGAGAGAATGTCGATTCAGGACGCAAATGTCATTACGCCACAAGCGTTAATCAACATTCGTCCAGTTATCGCATCAATTAAAGAGTTCTTTGGTAGCTCCCAGCTGTCCCAGTTCATGGATCAGACAAACCCGCTTGCGGAATTGACGCATAAACGTCGTTTGTCTGCACTCGGACCAGGCGGTCTGACGCGTGAGCGCGCAGGCTTTGAAGTACGGGACGTTCACCACAGTCACTATGGCCGTATGTGTCCGATTGAGACACCGGAGGGACCAAACATCGGTTTGATCAACTCCTTGTCCACATTCGCACGCATCAACGAATATGGCTTCATTGAAGCCCCGTATCGTTGGGTTGATCCGAAGACCGGCAAAGTAACGGAACAAATCGATTATCTGACTGCAGACGAAGAGGATAACTACATCGTTGCCCAGGCGAATGCCGAGCTTAACGAAGATGGTACCTTTACTGATGAAATGGTAATCGTTCGTTATAACAAGCAATCCGATAATATCCTTCCTATGCCAAGCGATCGTGTAGACTACATGGACGTTTCGCCTAAGCAGGTTGTATCGGTAGCAACGGCGCTCATTCCGTTCCTTGAGAACGATGACTCCAACCGCGCGCTGATGGGATCCAACATGCAGCGGCAGGCTGTACCACTCCTTATTCCGAAGGCGCCGCTTGTCGGAACTGGAATGGAGCACAAGTCTGCTAAAGACTCCGGTGTATGTATTGTATCCAAATATGACGGGATTATTGAACGTTCATCTGCTAATGAGATCTGGCTCCGCCGCGTAGAGAATGTGGACGGACAAGAAGTCAAAGGCGATATCGTTAAACATAAATTACACAAATTTATGCGTTCGAACCAAGGAACATGCATCAACCAGCGTCCAATCGTGAAACGTGGGGAAGTTATCAAAAAAGGTGACATCCTCGCAGACGGTCCATCCACGGAGATGGGTGAATTGGCACTGGGCCGCAACGTGGTCGTTGCGTTCATGACTTGGGAAGGTTACAACTACGAGGATGCGATTCTTCTCTCCGAGAAGCTTGTCAAAGAGGACGTGTACACTTCGATCCATATCGAGGAGTATGAATCCGAAGCTCGTGATACGAAGCTTGGACCAGAGGAAATTACGCGTGATATTCCGAACGTTGGGGAAGAAGCACTGAAGAACCTCGATGAGCGCGGTATCATCCGCATCGGTGCCGAAATCAGCGCCGGAGACATTCTCGTTGGTAAAGTAACGCCTAAGGGCGTAACTGAACTGACGGCAGAAGAGCGTCTCCTGCATGCGATCTTCGGCGAGAAGGCTCGCGAAGTGCGTGATACCTCGCTGCGTGTTCCTCACGGTAGTGACGGTATCATCGTAGATGTGAAGGTATTTACACGTGAGAACGGCGACGAATTGCCGCCGGGCGTGAACCAATTGGTTCGTGTCTACATCGCGCAGAAGCGTAAAATCTCGGAAGGTGACAAAATGGCCGGACGTCACGGTAACAAAGGTGTCGTTGCCCGTATTTTGCCTGAGGAAGATATGCCGTTCCTGCCGGATGGCACGCCGGTTCAAGTCGTACTGAACCCACTGGGGGTACCATCACGGATGAATATCGGTCAGGTGCTCGAGGTTCACTTGGGTATGGCTGCACTCCAGCTCGGCATTCACGTGGCTTCACCGGTATTTGACGGTGCAAGCGAGTACGACGTGTTTGATACGATGGAAGAAGCAGGTATGCAGCGTAACGGTAAGACCGTATTGTACGATGGCCGGACGGGTGAGCGTTTTGAACGTGAAGTTACCGTCGGCGTCATGCATATGATCAAACTTGCGCACATGGTTGACGATAAAATTCACGCCCGTTCTACGGGACCATACTCACTCGTTACGCAGCAGCCGCTGGGTGGTAAAGCTCAGTTTGGTGGACAGCGCTTTGGTGAGATGGAAGTGTGGGCACTTGAAGCTTACGGTGCCGCTTATACACTGCAAGAAATTCTTACCGTTAAGTCTGATGACGTGGTTGGCCGGGTGAAAACCTACGAATCCATCGTCAAGGGCGAGAACGTTCCGGAGCCGGGTGTTCCTGAGTCGTTCAAGGTATTGATAAAAGAGCTTCAGTCTCTCGGTATGGATGTCAAAATCCTGAGCGAGAATGAAGAGGAAATCGAGATGAAAGAACTCGATGACGAAGACGATGCTCAAGGTGATAAACTGAGCCTTAACTTGGAAGGCACTGAAGTCGGAGTGGAATAACGGTCAATCATTCACCCCCGTCGGCTTTATAAGTCGGCGGTGGTGTTATGGTCGTATAGCACATAAATAGGACTAGGTTGAGGAGGGTTGCTCCTTGTTGGACGTTAACAATTTTGAGTACATGAAAATCGGTCTTGCTTCACCGGAAAAAATTCGCTCTTGGTCTCGCGGAGAGGTGAAGAAGCCGGAAACGATTAACTACCGTACATTGAAGCCGGAGAAAGAAGGCCTGTTCTGTGAGCGGATTTTTGGCCCGCAGAAGGACTGGGAATGTCATTGCGGTAAGTATAAGCGTGTCCGTTATAAAGGAGTAGTCTGTGATCGCTGTGGCGTTGAAGTTACGCGCGCCAAAGTCCGTCGTGAACGGATGGGCCATATCGAGCTTGCGGCTCCTGTATCGCACATTTGGTATTTCAAAGGGATTCCTAGCCGCATGGGTCTGGCTTTGGATATGTCCCCAAGATCTCTTGAGGAGATCATTTATTTCGCATCTTATGTTGTAACAGATCCAGGAGATACGCCGCTGGAGAAGAAACAACTGCTGTCCGAGAAGGAATATCGCAGCTATCGTGAGAAGTATGGCTACGGGTTCCAGGCAGGCATGGGTGCGGAAGCTGTCAAGAAGCTTCTTCAAGACATCGACGTTGATAAAGAGTTGGAGTTCCTGAAGGAAGAATTGCGTACAGCACAAGGTCAGCGCCGCAACCGGGCGATCAAACGCCTGGAAGTTATTGAGGCGTTCCGTAACTCCGGCAACAATCCGGAGTGGATGATCATGGATGTGCTGCCGGTCATTCCACCGGAGCTTCGTCCGATGGTTCAACTGGATGGTGGACGCTTTGCGACCTCCGACTTGAACGATCTGTACCGTCGCGTTATTAACCGGAACAACCGTCTGAAAAGACTGCTGGATCTCGGCGCGCCGGATATTATCGTACAGAACGAGAAACGCATGCTGCAGGAAGCTGTCGATGCTCTGATCGATAACGGTCGTCGCGGCCGTCCAGTAACAGGTCCTGGTAACCGTCCGCTTAAATCTCTCAGCCACATGCTGAAAGGTAAACAAGGACGTTTCCGTCAGAACTTGCTCGGTAAACGGGTTGACTACTCTGGTCGTTCCGTTATCGTTGTAGGTCCTTACCTGAAAATGTACCAGTGCGGTCTGCCTAAGAAAATGGCACTTGAGCTCTTCAAGCCGTTCGTTATGAAGGAATTGGTCAACAAAGGCCTTGCACATAATATCAAGAGCGCTAAACGCAAAGTAGAACGCGTAAGTCCAGAAGTATGGGATGTGCTCGAAGAAGTCATTAAAGAGCATCCGGTTCTTCTGAACCGTGCACCGACGCTTCACAGACTCGGTATTCAAGCATTTGAACCGATCCTTGTTGAAGGTCATGCCATCCGTCTTCACCCACTCGTATGTACAGCTTATAACGCTGACTTTGACGGTGACCAAATGGCGGTTCACGTTCCTTTGTCTGCTGAAGCTCAAGCTGAAGCACGGCTCTTGATGCTGGCATCGGGTAACATTCTGAACCCGAAAGACGGCAAACCGGTTGTTACGCCATCTCAGGATATGGTACTCGGTTCCTTCTATCTCACGATGGATAACAAGGAAGAGAAAGGTACCGGTATGATTCTGGGCAGCGTGAACGAAGCGGTATCCGCATATCAGCGTGAAGCAGCAGGACTGCATGCACGCGTAGCGATTCCGGTTAAAGCGCTTGGCAAAACCAACTTTACCGAAGAACAGCAGAATGCTATTTTGGTTACGACGATTGGCCGGATTATCTTTAACGAGATTTTCCCTGCCAGCTTCCCATACATTAATGAAGCGACTCGTACGAACCTGCTGCATGGTACGCCTGAGAAGTATTTCGTATACGAGAAGGGTGCAGATATTCAAAAAGTAATTCAGGAATTGCCGATCAGCGGAGCTGTAGGCAAGGAATATCTGGGTTCCATCATTGCACGCTGTTTCGAAACGTACCATACAACCGAAACCTCTGTGATTTTGGATAAAATCAAGCAGATCGGTTTCACCTACTCTACTCGTGCAGGCGTAACCGTTGCGGTTTCTGACGTTATTGTACCTGACGAGAAGAATGAAATTCTGAAAGAGTCCGATGAGAAGGTTAAAGTAGTAACAAACCAATATCGTCGCGGCTTGATTACGAATGAAGAACGCTATGACCGTGTTATCGACATATGGTCCAAGACCAAGGATGACATTACGGAAGTACTCATGAAATCAATGGATCGCTTTAACTCCATTATGCTCATGGTGGACTCCAAGGCACGGGGTAACAAATCGCAGATCACCCAGCTTGGTGGTATGCGGGGTCTGATGGCGAACCCGTCCGGTCGTATCATCGAACTCCCAATCAAATCGAACTTCCGTGAAGGTCTGACGGTACTCGAGTACTTCCTGTCCACTCACGGTGCACGTAAAGGTCTTGCCGATACAGCGCTTCGTACCGCTGACTCCGGTTACTTGACTCGTCGACTTGTTGACGTGGCCCAGGATGTTATCGTTCGCGAAGATGAGTGCAGCACGGACAAAGGCTTCACCGTTAGCCGTATCCAGGACGGCAAGGAAGTTATTGAGGATCTCTATGACCGTATTGAAGGACGTTACGCATTTGAAACCGTTCGTCATCCGGAAACCAAAGAGATTATCGTAAATCGCAACGAATTGATTGATTCCGACAAAGCTGAAGAGATCGTGGCAGCTGGTGTTGAAAAACTTCAAATTCGTTCCATCTTGAGCTGCCGTGCACGTTATGGCGTCTGCAAAAAATGTTATGGTCGTAACCTGGCTACTGGTAAGCATGTTGAGATTGGTGAAGCGGTTGGTATCATCGCAGCTCAATCCATCGGTGAGCCGGGAACACAGCTTACGATGCGTACATTCCACACAGGCGGTGTTGCCGGAGACGATATCACGCAAGGTCTTCCGCGTATCCAAGAGCTCTTTGAAGCCCGTAATCCTAAAGGTCAAGCGACCATTAGTGAGATCGACGGTGTGGTTAAAGAGATCCGCGAAACGAAAGACCGTCGTGAAATTGAAATTCAAGGTGAAGCCGAAACGAAAGTTTACGCGGTTACCTATGGCTCCCGTCTGCGCGTAAGCGAAGGCAAGCACATCGAAGCCGGGGATGAACTGACGGATGGTTCCATTGATCCGAAGGAAATGCTTCGCATCAAAGGTATCCGTGGTGTGCAGAACTACATCCTTCAGGAAGTACAACGCGTATACCGTAACCAGGGTGTAGAAATTAACGATAAACACGTTGAAGTAATGATCAGACAGATGCTGCGTAAATTCCGTATCGTTGATGCGGGCGATACCAATCTGCTGCCAGGCTCCTTCGTGGATATGCATGAATACGAGACAGCCAATAAAGACGCTATTCTGTCTGGAAAAGAACCAGCAGTTGCTAAACCGGTTCTTCTCGGGATTACGAAAGCTTCCCTTGAAACAGATTCGTTCTTGTCAGCGGCCTCCTTCCAGGAGACGACTCGCGTGTTGACTGATGCTGCCATTAAAGGTAAAGTCGATCAACTCCTTGGCCTGAAAGAGAATGTTATCATTGGTAAGCTGATCCCTGCGGGAACGGGTATGAACCGTTATCGCAGTGTGAAGTTTGCGGGACAGAACGACGTGAATGACGAAAGTCAGGAGCTCGAAACGGCTTCTATAGATTAAGAAGAAAGTCGGGTGACGGGAGGAAACGGCATGTTGAATGCTGAACTCTCTCCCGTCCCTAAGTTTCTTTTTTTCTGATTTAATAGCTTGACATCGCTTAGGGCAGATGCTAATATAGCAAAGGTGCGTGAATAGTTTCTTTGTTCCCTGTTCTTTTGGAGGAATGACTGTGTCTAATGATAAAGGATTACAGGATGCACACATCAAGATTGGCACCAAACAAACGATGAAGGCCGTTGAATCCGGTCTGGCTGCAGAGGTTTATGTAGCTGAAGATTGCGACCAGCGTTTGATTTCAAAAGTCGTATCCGAGTGTGATAAGAATGGAGTACATATAAATTATGTGCCCACGATGATAGAGCTTGGAGAAGCATGCGGTATTGAAGTCGGTGCAGCTATGGTAGCTGTCTTGAAATCATGATTTGAGAAATCGTTTTTGTTGGAGAAGGCGTTACTTCTCTCGGCAAAAACTTTTCATTTGTTCTTTTATGAACCGCCTGGGTCTGTGGACTTAAACGGGTTTGTAATAGGATGATAAATACGGGAAGGGGGTGGCTAGCATGCCAACAATTAACCAACTGGTTCGCAAGGGCCGTCAAGCCAAAGTTTACAAATCGAAATCTCCAGCTCTTCAAAAAGGTTTTAACGCTTTGAAACGTGAGGAGACCGACTTGAGCGCTCCGCAAAAACGCGGTGTATGCACTCGTGTAGGCACAATGACGCCGAAAAAACCGAACTCCGCACTTCGTAAATATGCTCGTGTTCGCTTGACGAACCGCATTGAGGTGACAGCTTACATTCCGGGTATCGGACACAACTTGCAAGAGCACAGTGTTGTATTGGTTCGCGGTGGACGGGTAAAAGACCTTCCGGGTGTACGTTACCATATCGTTCGCGGCGCACTTGATACCGCTGGTGTAAACAACCGGATGCAAGCTCGTTCCAAATACGGCACGAAGCGTCCTAAAGCAAAAAGCTAATTGATGTTCATGTTTTCTAACATGACTCACGACTGAAGAAAGGGGGATATCCATGCCACGCAAAGGTCCAGTAACCAAAAGAGACGTGCTTCCAGATCCAGTGTACAACAGCAAGCTGGTAACTCGTCTGATCAACCGCATCATGTTGGATGGTAAAAGAGGTGTTGCTCAAAGCATCCTTTACAATTCATTCAACATCATCAAGGAACGTACTGGTAATGATCCGATGGAAGTGTTTGAAGCAGCTATCAAAAATATCATGCCAGTATTGGAAGTTAAAGCTCGTCGTGTCGGCGGTGCTAACTACCAGGTTCCTATCGAAGTTAAACCAGAGAGACGTACATCCCTTGGATTACGTTGGCTCGTAAACTACTCCCGCAACCGCGGTGAGAAAACAATGGAAGAGCGTTTGGCGGCAGAGATCATCGATGCTTCCAACAACACAGGTGCTTCTGTTAAGAAACGCGAAGATACACACAAAATGGCTGAAGCGAACAAAGCGTTTGCTCACTACCGCTGGTAGGATTCGGCAACTATTTTATACTTCAAATTTTGAAGGGAGACTATTCGCATGGCGACAAGAGAGTTCTCCTTGAAAAATACACGTAATATCGGGATCATGGCGCATATTGACGCTGGTAAAACGACCACTACAGAGCGGATTTTGTTCTATACAGGCCGTACGCACAAAATCGGGGAAGTTCACGAAGGTGCTGCTACAATGGACTGGATGGAGCAGGAACAGGAGCGCGGGATCACGATTACATCCGCTGCGACTACCGCTTCTTGGAAGGGTCATCGCGTTAATATTATCGACACCCCGGGGCACGTTGACTTCACAGTAGAAGTTGAACGTTCCCTTCGTGTATTGGATGGGGCAGTAGGTGTATTCAGTGCGAAAGAGGGCGTTGAACCTCAGTCGGAGACTGTTTGGAGACAAGCAGACCGTTACGGAGTTCCGCGGATCGCATACGTAAACAAAATGGATATTATCGGTGCCGACTACTTGAACGTAGTTAAAGACATGAGAGAGCGTCTGCAAGCGAACGCGGTAGCGATTCAGCTTCCGATCGGTGCAGAGAACGATTTCATTGGCATCATCGATATTGTCGAGGAAAAAGCTTTCATGTATAAAGATGACCTTGGTCAAAATATCGAAGAAACCGAAATTCCAGCAGAGTTCAAGGATCAAGTGGAAGAGCTTCGCAACGAGTTAGTTGAGAAGGTAGCAGAACTTGACGAAGACTTGACAATGAAATACCTTGAAGGTGAAGAAATCACCATTGCTGAGTTGAAAGCCGCTCTGCGTAAAGGTGTTGTCGAAGTTAAGATCTTCCCTGTTATCTGTGGATCTTCTTACCGTAACAAAGGCGTTCAGTTGATGCTTGATGCCGTAATCGATTATTTGCCGGCTCCAACTGACGTTCCAGATATCAAGGGTTCCCTTGAAGACGGAACTGAAGCAATTCGGCATTCTTCTGATGAAGAGCCGTTCTCGGCTTTGGCATTCAAAATCGCTACGGACCCTTATGTTGGTAAGCTGACATTCTTCCGCGTATATTCCGGTGTTCTGCAATCCGGCTCTTACGTACTGAATGCAACTAAAGGCAAGCGTGAGCGCATTGGTCGTATCCTTCAAATGCATGCGAACAGCCGCCAAGAAATTTCCGAAGTATTTGCCGGAGATATCGCAGCTGCTGTAGGTTTGAAAGATACGGGCACAGGTGATACACTATGTGATGAGAAAAACCCGGTTATCCTGGAGTCCATGAACTTCCCTGATCCGGTTATCGAAATCGCAGTTGAGCCTAAAACAAAAGCTGACCAAGATAAAATGGGTGTTGCTCTCGGTAAGTTGACTGAAGAGGATCCAACTCTTCGTGCGCATACTGATGAAGAAACAGGCCAAACGATCTTGGCTGGTATGGGTGAGCTTCATTTGGACATCATCATCGACCGTATGCGTCGTGAGTTCAAAGTAGAAACCAATGTGGGTAAACCACAGGTAGCTTACCGTGAAACCTTCCGTGCACCTGCACGTGTTGAAGGTAAATTCGTTCGTCAGTCCGGTGGTCGTGGTCAATACGGTCACGTTTGGGTTGAGTTCGAACCATTGGAAGCAGGTAGCGGTAACCAGTTCGAGAGCAAGGTTGTCGGTGGTTCCGTACCAAGAGAATATATTGGTCCTGCACAACAAGGTATTGAAGAGCAAATGAAGAACGGTGTACTTGCCGGCTTCCCGCTTGTTGACGTTAAAGCAACCATCGTTGACGGTTCATACCATGATGTTGACTCCAATGAAATGGCGTTTAAAATCGCCGGCTCCATGGCTCTGAAAGCAGCAAAAGAAAAGTGTAAGCCTGTCCTGCTTGAGCCAATCATGAAAGTAGAAGTTACCGTGCCTGAGGAATACATGGGCGACGTAATGGGTATGCTGAACTCCCGCCGTGGACGTATCGAAGGTATGGACTCCCGTGGTGGTACTCAAATTATCCGTGCGAAAGTACCTCTTTCCGAAATGTTCGGTTACTCCACTACCCTTCGCTCCGGTACACAAGGACGCGGTGTGTTCTCCATGGAACTCTCCCATTATGAAGAAGTTCCTAAGAGTATCTCCGATGAAATTGTGTCCAAGATCAAAGGCGGAGAGTAATAACGTTTTACCTGCTGGATAGGAGGCGGGACGTATATCCCGTTAACTCCGCTTCCGGCCCAACATATATATCCCCTTAAGGAGGAATTGTTCAAATGGCAAAGGCTAAATACGAACGTACGAAACCCCATGTTAACATCGGTACTATCGGTCACGTTGACCATGGTAAAACTACTCTGACTGCTGCAATCACAAGTGTATTGTCCAAAACTTATGGTGGCGCAGCAATGTCTTTCGATCAAATCGACAAAGCTCCAGAAGAGCGCGAACGCGGTATCACAATCTCTACTTCCCACGTAGAGTACGAAACTGACGCTCGTCACTATGCACACGTTGACTGCCCAGGTCACGCTGACTATGTTAAAAACATGATCACTGGCGCAGCTCAAATGGACGGAGCGATCCTGGTTGTATCCGCAGCTGACGGCCCAATGCCGCAAACTCGCGAGCACATCCTGTTGTCCCGCCAAGTAGGCGTACCTTACATCGTTGTATTCTTGAACAAATGCGACATGGTTGATGACGAAGAGCTCTTGGAATTGGTTGAAATGGAAGTTCGCGACCTTCTGAGCGAGTATGACTTCCCAGGCGACGACACTCCGATTACTCGTGGTTCCGCTCGTGAAGCTCTGCAAAACCCAGATGGCGAATGGGCACAAAAAATCGTTGAAATGTTCAAAACAATCGACGAGTACATCCCATTGCCAGAGCGCGACACTGACAAGCCTTTCTTGATGCCTGTCGAGGACGTATTCTCCATCACTGGTCGTGGTACCGTTGCTACAGGTCGTGTAGAGCGTGGTACGATCAAAGTTGGTGAAGAAATCGAAATCGTTGGTATCGCTGAAGAAACTAAGAAATCCGTTGTTACGGGCGTTGAAATGTTCCGTAAATTGCTGGATTCCGCTCAAGCTGGTGACAACATCGGCGCATTGCTTCGTGGTGTAGACCGTACTCAAATCGAGCGTGGTCAAGTACTTGCTAAGCCTGCTTCCGTTAAACCACACACAGAGTTCACTGCTCAAGTATACGTACTGAGCAAAGAAGAAGGCGGACGTCATAAGCCTTTCTTCACTGGCTACCGTCCACAGTTCTACTTCCGTACTACGGATGTAACTGGTGTGATCAACCTGCCAGAAGGTTCTGAAATGGTTATGCCTGGTGATAACATCACCGTTACGGTTAACCTGATCAACCCAATCGCGATTGAAGAAGGAACTAAGTTCTCCATTCGTGAAGGCGGCCGTACCGTAGGTGCTGGTTCCGTTGCTACCATCATTAAATAATTAAGGCCTACAAACAGCCTTGCATATAGCAACAGTGTATTGTAACAAGCAACAATGTGATGTCCTGATAAAAGAGTCCGATCCCTTGGGATTGGGCTCTTTTTCTGTTGTACAAAAGCTTGAGCAGCGTAAAACAAGGGAACTGCATTATTTCGAATATTTGTAGAAAAAAAGTCAAGCTTACTACACAGAATATGCCATATATTGAAGGATTCATTCTATATTTGCGCCTAACATGATTACAATCTCTGTTTGAAGTCTGCTTCACAGATAAGAAACTACCTAATATATAGAATGGAGAGCACAGTTCATTATGAAGTGCCCGTTTGCTTTTATGAAGAAGAATATGGCCCATGTCGTTTCGTCTGCAGAAGTACAGCGTGATCCCCTCGAAGAGAGTTACAATATACCAGGAGAAGTTGGGTGAACTGAATGAACAGATGAGAATGATCGGTCTGACAGTGGGAGATTTGTAACTGCTAAAGCAGTTACGCCCGCAGATGGAGCAGAAGTTGGAAGCGATCACCGATGCTTTTTACCAATCTGTTGTGGATGTGGATAAGTTGAGGAATATCATTGTGCAGCATAGTACAATTGAAAGGTTGAAACAGACCTTAAGGGATCATCTTTTTCAAATATTAAACGGCGAGATCACAATGAAGCCTACGTGGGGAAAAGATTCCGTATTGCCGAAGACCACAAACGGGTAGGACTGGAGCCTAAATGGTACTTATCGGCTTTTCAGAATCTGCAGAATGAATTCTTCAAGATTATATAAAGAAGTGAAAGAAGAGGAACAGCAAATTCGGATCGTGTCGACGATCACCAAGCTGCTCAGCTTGGAGCAACAGCTTGTACTGGAAGCTTACGAGAAGGAGAACATGAACGAGAAACAACTGCAATATGAAATAGTCCGAAAAGAATTAAAGCAGAGCATTGCTGCTTTTGTCGGTGAGATATCCGATCTGACACTGGACATAAATGAAGCTGTAGAACGCTTGATGTCAAGCAGCGGCGAGGTGACTACTGCGTTTCAGACGACTTCGGCCACTACCCAAGGATCTATTTCTTATGCTCTGGCTGGAGAGGCTAAGATAGCGGATTTGGCAGTACAGATGAATGCAATAGATGAGAGCACCTCGGATATGCAGCATGCTGTACAAGAACTTCATGATTCCTCCAGACAGATTGCCCTGATAGCGGTAAGCGTGCAGGAAATAGCGGCACAGATCAAACTGCTCTCGCTCAATGCTACTATAGAAGCGGCGCGTGCTGGGGAACATGGAAAAGGCTTTGCTGTTGTGGCTCAGGAGGTCAGTCGTCTCTCCGAGGATACAAGAACGACAGTGAACCGTATAACTGATATCGTAACGAAATCCAGATCCATCACATCCGAAGTGTTAGAATCTATTAACCATGTACAGCTGCTTACGGGGAAAGGGAAGAACCAATCAGAAGAGACTAGCCAATTGTTCACCGATATTCTGTTATCTGTATAATCCAGTGCGGATCAGATGATCACAGCAGAAAAGCAAATGAAATTGCTGTCCATGACGATTGGCAGCATACGGGAAGCTACATCAGAAGCAGCGATTTCAGCTGAAAATTTCAAGAAAAACACGGAGCAAATGTAAAAACGCATGAAATATGAATTAGTGCTTGCAATGCGCCTATCTTTTATATATAATAGTAAATGTTGTTCTGCGACGTTGCGATGATGTGAGAGGTTACCGACACACCCGGCCCCTTTGCCATGAGGCAGGTGGTTGGAAAATTTTCACGGAGTATGTCCGATACCAAATTGGGCGATAGAAGGAGGGAATAAAATGGCAAAGCAAAAAATTCGTATTCGCTTGAAAGCATACGACCACAGAGTTCTTGATCAATCCGCTGAGAAAATTGTTGAGACAGCAAAACGTTCGGGTGCTGGTGTATCCGGTCCGATTCCGCTTCCAACTGAGAAACAAATAATTACCATTCTCCGTGCGGTGCACAAGTATAAGGATTCTCGGGAACAGTTCGAAATGCGTACTCATAAACGCTTGATCGACATCGTGAACCCGACTCCACAAACTGTGGATGCCTTGATGCGCTTGGACCTGCCGTCCGGTGTAGATATCGAAATCAAACTGTAAGACCAGCATAACGAATTAGAGAAGAGAAAAGAGGTGTCAACATGAAAGGTATCTTAGGTAGAAAGCTCGGAATGACTCAAGTATTTACCCCTGAAGGTATTGTAATTCCTGTAACGGTTATCGAAGCAGGTCCTTGTGTTGTTCTTCAAAAGAAAGATCTGGAAAACGACGGATACGAAGCGATTCAAGTCGGTTTCTCTGACAAGAAAGAGAACAGATCTAACAAACCAGAAGCAGGCCATGCGAAAAAAGCAAACACTGCGCCTAAGCGCTACGTTCGCGAAATTCGCGGTGTTGACCTCGCGAGTGTCGAGGTTGGACAAGAGCTGAAGGCTGATGTCTTCGCAGAAGGCGAATTTGTTGACGTAACGGGTATTTCCAAGGGTAAAGGTTTCCAAGGTGTAATCAAGCGTTGGGGACAAAGCCGCGGACCAATGTCTCACGGTTCCCGTTATCACCGTAGACCGGGTTCCATGGGTTCGATCCAGGCAAACCGTGTTCCTAAAGGAAAACGTCTGCCAGGTCACATGGGCAATGAAACAGTTACGATCCAAAAGCTCGAAGTTGTTAGAGTCGATGCAGAGCGTAACGTAATCCTTGTTAAAGGATCCATTCCAGGACCTAAAAAAGGTTTCGTTCAAATTAAAGAAACGGTGAAGAAATAATCGCCTAAAGAAAGGAGGAACAAACAATGCCTAAAGTAGCACTTTATAATGTCAGCGGTAGCCAAGTTGGCGAAGTAGAATTGAATGAAGCTGTATTCGGCATCGAGCCGAACACGCACGTACTGCACAGCGCAGTATTGTTGCAGCGCGCTTCCCTTCGTCGTGGTACCCACAAAGTAAAAGGACGTTCTGAAGTACGCGGCGGCGGACGTAAGCCTTGGAAACAAAAAGGTACTGGCCGTGCTCGTCAAGGATCGATCCGTTCACCACAATGGAAAGGCGGCGGTGTGGTATTTGGACCAACTCCGCGCAGCTACACATTTAAACTTCCTAAGAAAGTCCGTCGTTTGGCTATTAAATCCGCATTGTCTTCCAAAGTGATTGACAACGCAATTATCGTATTGGATCAACTGACGCTGAATACGCCGAAAACAAAAGAGTTTGCTAACATTCTTAGCAACCTGAAAGTAGGCCGTAAAGCTCTGATTGTTGCTCCAAGCTATGATGATAATGTAGCCCTTTCCGCACGTAATATTCCTGGTGTGAAATTCGTAGCGGCTGACGGCATTAATGTTCTTGACGTACTGTCGTACGATCAACTGATCATTACGAAGGAAGCAGTTCAGAAGGTAGAGGAGGTGCTCGCGTAATGAAAGACCCACGCGATATAATCAAGCGCCCGGTGATCACGGAACGTACGGCTGACTACATGGCAGAGCTGAAATACGCTTTTGAAGTGGATATCCGTGCTAACAAGACCGAGATCAAGCAAGCTGTCGAATCTATTTTTAAAGTTAAAGTATCGAACGTGAATACGATGCGTGTTCCTGCGAAACCAAAGCGTTACGGCCGTTATTCCGGTTACACAACCGAGTGGAAAAAGGCAATCGTAACTTTGGCTCCAGACAGCAAACCGCTCGAGTTCTTTGAATCGGTTGAATAAGAATTTCTTAAGTAAGGAGGGAAAACTCAGTGCCTATTAAAAAGTATAAACCGACATCCCCGGCTCGACGCAACATGTCCGTGTCGACTTTTGAAGAAATCACCACGAATCAGCCGGAAAAATCGTTGCTGGCTCCACTGAGCAAAACAGCTGGCCGCAACAACCAAGGTAAAATTACGGTTCGTCACCATGGCGGCGGACACAAGCGTAAATACCGTATTATCGACTTCAAACGGAACAAAGACGGCATTCCAGGTCGCGTTGCTACAATCGAATACGACCCGAACCGTACTTCCAACATCGCTCTGATTCACTATGTAGATGGTGAGAAGCGTTATATCATCGCTCCTAAAGGTCTGAAAGTTGGAGACCAAGTAGTATCTGGAGTAGGTGCTGACATCAAGATCGGTAACGCACTTCCACTGGAAAACATTCCAGTAGGTACAGTTATCCACAACATCGAATTGAAACCAGGCAAAGGCGGACAATTGGTTCGTGCTGCTGGTACAGAAGCTCAACTTCTCGGTAAAGAAGATAAGTACGTAACTGTTCGTCTTTCTTCCGGTGAAGTTCGCCGCATCCTGAAAGTTTGCCGTGCAACCATCGGTTCTGTGGGTAACCAAGACCATGAGTTGATCAAAATCGGTAAAGCTGGTCGTAGCCGTTGGCTTGGACAACGTCCTGAAGTACGTGGTGTGGTAATGAACCCTAACGATCACCCTCACGGTGGTGGTGAAGGCCGCGCTCCAATCGGACGTAAATCGCCTATGTCTCCATGGGGCAAACCAACCCTTGGTTACAAAACACGTAAAAAAGGAAAAGCTTCTGACAAATATATCGTTCGCCGCCGCACGAAGTAATGCGCGTTTAAGTGCATAACTTCGTGACAGGCTCGAAGGTAACGAGACAATTTGGTGAAGGGAGGATTTCAATATGAGCCGTAGTTTGAAAAAAGGACCTTTTATTGACGGATATCTGCTCAAAAAAGTGGAGGACATGAACGCAGCAAGCAAAAAAGCTGTAATCAAAACGTGGTCCCGCCGTTCCACTATTTTCCCGCAATTTATCGGTCACACGTTCGGTGTATATGATGGCCGTAAACATGTACCTGTATATGTAACAGAAGATATGGTAGGACATAAGTTGGGTGAGTTTGCTCCAACTCGTACTTACAAAGGTCATGAAGACGACAAGAAAACGAGAAGATAATTAATGAAGCTCTTTGTTTGAGAGGAGGTTAAACATATGGAAGCAAAAGCACATGCAAGATCGATTCGTATTGCTCCTCGTAAAGCTCAACTCGTTGTTGACTTGATTCGCGGTAAGCAAGTCGGCGAAGCGATCGCAATTCTTCGTCACACTCCTAAAGCTGCATCTCCAGTTCTTGAGAAGCTTTTGAACTCGGCTATCGCAAACGCTGAGCATAACTACTCACTGGATGTAACTAAATTGGTTGTGACGCAAGCTTATGTCAACCAGGGACCGACTATGAAACGTTTCCGCCCGCGTGCAATGGGACGTGCAAGCCGGATCAATAAACGCACCAGCCACATTACTTTGGTGGTAGCTGAAAAATAAGGAGGGAAAACGTGTGGGCCAAAAGGTAAATCCAGTAGGACTCCGTATCGGTATTATCCGTGATTGGGAATCCAAATGGTATGCAGGCAAAGACTTCGGTGATCTTTTGCTGGAAGACGTGAAAATCCGTGAATACCTGAAAAATAAATTGAAAGACTCCGCTGTATCCCGTATTGAAATCGAGAGAGCGGCAAATCGTGTGAACGTGACGATCCACACTGCGAAACCAGGTATGGTTATCGGTAAAGGTGGTTCCGAAGTAGAAGTACTGCGCGGACAAGTGACTAAAATTGCCGGCGGTAAAAAAGTTCATATCAACATTTCTGAAATCAAAAACCCTGAACTGGACGCAATTCTTGTTGCTGAAAGCATTGCACAACAGCTGGAACGTCGTGTATCTTTCCGTCGTGCGCTGAAGCAAGCAATCCAAAGAACGATGCGCTCTGGAGCAAAAGGGATTAAAACATCAGTCAGCGGACGTCTTGGCGGAGCCGAGATTGCTCGTACGGAAGGCTACAGTGAAGGAACTGTTCCACTTCATACGCTTCGTGCAGACATCGACTACGGTACAGCAGAAGCGCATACGACTTACGGCCGTATCGGCGTGAAAGTATGGATCTATCGTGGAGAGGTTCTTCCTACGGCTAAGAAACAAGCTGCTCAGGAAGGAGGCAACTAATCATGTTGGTACCAAAACGTGTAAAACACCGCAAACAACAGCGCGGCCATATGAGAGGCCAAGCTAAAGGCGGTACGGAAGTAAGCTTCGGCGAATTTGGCTTGCAAGCTACTGAACCAGGTTGGATTACTAACCGTCAGATCGAAGCTGCGCGTATCGCGATGACTCGTTATATTCGCCGTGGCGGTAAAGTATGGATTAAGATTTTCCCAGATAAGCCGATTACTCAAAAGCCTCTCGAGGTGCGGATGGGTAGCGGTAAAGGTAACGTTGAGAAATGGGTTGCCGTTGTAAAACCAGGCAAAATCATGTTTGAACTTGGAGGCGTGTCTGAGGAGATCGCCCGCGAAGCGATGCGTCTCGCCGCTCACAAGCTGCCTGTTAAAACGAAGTTTGTGAAACGTGAAGAAGTGGGTGGTGAAGCAAATGAAAGCTAATGAACTGCGCAACTTAACCACTGCAGAAATCGAGCAAAAAATCTCCGGATTTAAAGAGGAACTCTTTAACCTCCGTTTTCAGTTGGCTACTGGCCAACTTGATAACCCAACTCGGATTCGTGATGTTCGCAAAGAAATAGCTCGTGCTAAAACCGTTATCCATGAAAGAGAACTTGGGATTAGTTAATGAAACAGAAACGATTGTTCTGTATTCAGGAAGGAGGCTAACAAATGAGCGAAGAACGTAATGCTCGTAAAGTGCAAATCGGTAAGGTTGTCAGCGATAAAATGGATAAAACCGTTGTTGTAGCTGTTGAAACTTATAAGAAGCATGACTTGTATCACAAGCGCATTAAATACACGAAGAAATTTAAAGCGCATGATGAAAACAATGAAGCTCAAATCGGAGATACCGTTAAAATCATGGAAACTCGCCCTCTATCCAAAGACAAACGTTGGAGACTGGTAGAAGTGGTTGAAAAAGCGGTTATCATCTAAGATATGATCAGTTTTCGATGGAAGGAGGAAATTTAAATGATTCAACCATTTACACGTTTAGCTGTTGCTGACAACTCCGGTGCGAAGGAACTGATGTGTATCCGCGTATTGGGTGGTACTGGTCGTCGTACAGCTCAAATCGGTGATTTGATCGTATGTTCCGTCAAACAAGCAACACCAGGCGGCGTTGTCAAAAAGGGTGATGTAGTAAGAGCGGTAGTCGTTCGTACGAAACGTTCTGTTCGTCGTAAAGACGGATCTTACATCTCATTTGACGAGAATGCAGCTGTTGTTGTTAAAGACGACAGAAGCCCACGCGGAACTCGTATTTTCGGACCAGTTGCTCGCGAACTTCGCGAAAGAGACTACATGAAAATCGTTTCCTTGGCTCCGGAAGTAATCTAATATAACACCCCAAAAAGTGACGTAACTTTTCGGGAACCCGATAAATAGTTGAACTGGCTAGTCATAGGAGGTGTAACGAATGCCTAAAGTGAAAAAAGTTCTGGAATCCCATAGCAACAAACTGCACGTGAAAAAAGATGATACAGTTATCGTCATCAGCGGTAAAGACAAAGGCAAAAAAGGCCGTGTCATCGCAGCGTACCCTCGTGAAAATCGCGTTTTGGTTGAAGGTGTGAACATGATCAAAAAACACCAAAAGCCAAACCAAATGAACCCACAAGGCGGTATCATCGAGAAGGAAGCTCCGATCCATGTATCGAACGTTATGCACGTTGATCCGAAGAGCGGAAAAGTAACCCGTATCGGTTACAAAGTACTGGACAACGGCAAAAAAGTTCGCGTAGCAAAAAGATCCGGAGAAGTTATTGATAAATAAGACGGTTGAGAAAGGAGGTCCTTGAATCATGGCAGCAAGAATGAAAGAACGTTTTTTGAACGAAGTAACTCCTGCTCTGATGCAGAAGTTTAGCTATAAGACAGTAATGCAAGTACCAAAAATCGAGAAAGTGGTTGTCAACATGGGTGTTGGTGACGCAGTATCTAACTCGAAAGTACTTGATTCCGCTGTGAACGACATGCAGCTGATTGCTGGTCAAAAACCGGTTATCACCCGTGCGAAGAAATCCATCGCGGGATTCAAACTCCGTGAGAACATGCCAATCGGTGTGAAAGTAACACTGCGCGGTGAGCGTATGTACTACTTCCTCGACAAGCTGTTCAACGTTACACTTCCACGTGTACGTGACTTTCAAGGCGTGTCCACCAAAGCATTTGACGGACGCGGTAACTATACGCTCGGTCTGAAAGAGCAACTCATTTTCCCTGAAATTGAGTATGACAAAGTGGATAAGGTTCGCGGTATGGATATCGTTATCGTAACGACTGCTAAAACCGACGAAGAATCCCGTGAACTGCTTGCTCAACTGGGCATGCCTTTCGCAAAATAAGACGGTTGTCCTTTTCTCCGAAACTATTTAGGAGGTGTCAGGCTAAGTGGCAAAAACTTCGATGAAAGTTAAACAACAACGTACACCGAAATTCAAAGTACGGGCATATACCCGTTGTGAACGTTGTGGTCGCCCACATTCGGTACTGCAGAAGTTTAAAGTTTGCAGAATTTGTTTCCGTGAATTAGCTTATAAAGGCCAGATTCCTGGCGTGAAAAAAGCAAGCTGGTAAGAAGTTTATAAACGGGAAGGAGGTTTATCCTACATGACTATGTCCGATCCAATTGCAGATATGCTAACTCGTATTCGTAACGCGAACACGGTTCGCCACGAAACGGTAGAAATGCCTGCTTCGACAATTAAGAAACAAATCGCTGACATTTTGAAGCGTGAAGGCTTCATCCGTGATGCGGAGTTTGTAGAAGACAATAAACAAGGGATCATTCGTGTATTCCTGAAATATGGTTCTAACAACGAACGCGTAATCACAGGTCTGAAAAGAATTAGCAAACCAGGTCTTCGCGTTTACACGAAGAGCAACGAAGTACCTCGTGTACTTGGTGGTTTGGGTATTGCGATCATCTCCACGTCTAAGGGAGTTATGACCGACAAAGAAGCTCGTCAATCCAAAGCTGGCGGAGAAGTTCTCTGCTACGTATGGTAATCAACGTCACAAGATAGGAGGTGTAATGAATGTCCCGTATTGGTCGTAAACCAATTGCTATTCCAAATGGTGTGGAAGTCACACTGGATAACACTGTAATTACTGTTAAGGGGCCTAAAGGAACCTTGACTCGTGAACTGCATAAAGACATGCAAATTACAGTAGAAAACAACGAGATCAATGTTGTTCGTCCTTCCGACAACAAAACACATCGCTCTCTTCACGGCACGACCCGCAGCGTTGTCTCAAACATGGTCAACGGTGTAACTGAAGGATTCTCGAAAAACCTTGAGTTGGTCGGTGTTGGATACCGTGCAAGCAAATCCGGAGATAAAATCGTTCTGAACGTGGGCTACTCCCACCCAGTTGAAATCACACCGGAAGCTGGTATCGAATTTGATGTGCCGGTAAATACAAAAATCACTGTTCGCGGTATCGATAAAGAGCGCGTAGGTGCTTACGCTGCTAAGATCCGTTCCGTACGCGAGCCTGAGCCTTATAAAGGTAAAGGGATTAAATACGAAGGTGAACGCATTATCCGTAAGGAAGGTAAAGCTGGTAAGAAGAAGTAAGGTTAGCTAACCGGGGATTCGCCTGGTGGGTAACTAGCCTCTTCTCCCATACTTACCCGATGCGTCTAAAAGTGAAGCTCTTAAGGCAAAACTGAAGGGAGGAAATGGAAGCATGATTACGAAACAAGACAAGAACAAAGCTCGCTTGAAAAGACACCTGCGTGTCCGTAAGAAAATCCAGGGCACAGCTGAACGTCCACGTCTGAACGTGTTCCGTTCTTCGAAACACATCTATGCTCAACTGATTGACGACGTGGCTGGCGTGACTTTGGCATCAGCTTCTACGCTTGATAAAGAATTGGCTGGCGACATTAAGAACGGCGGAAGCGTTGAATCCGCACGTAAAGTCGGCGAACTCGTTGCAAAACGTGCTGCAGACAAAGGTCATAAATCGATCGTATTCGATCGTGGTGGATATTTGTACCATGGACGTATTCAAGCTCTTGCAGAGGCAGCTCGCGAGGCAGGCCTTGAATTCTAAGATATTTTCAAAAGGAGGTAAACGACTTGCGTGTAGATCCTAACACTTTAGAACTGACTGAAAGAGTAGTAAACATTAACCGCGTTGCTAAAGTTGTAAAAGGCGGACGTCGCTTTAGCTTTAGTGCACTGGTAGTTGTCGGTGATGGCAAAGGTTGGGTAGGAGCAGGTATCGGTAAAGCAGGCGAAGTACCAGATGCAATCCGCAAAGGTATTGAAGATGCTAAGAAAAACCTGATTCACATTCCACTTGTTGGAACCACTATTCCTCACCTCGTAACAGGTCACTTCGGAGCAGGCCGAGTATTATTGAAGCCAGCATCTGAAGGTACTGGAGTTATCGCTGGCGGTCCTGTTCGTGCAGTACTCGAACTGGCTGGTGTAGGCGACATTTTGACAAAATCTCTAGGTTCTTCGAACTCCATGAACATGGTCAATGCGACTTTGGAAGGGTTATCCCGCCTGAAGCGTGCTGAAGATGTTGCCAAGCTTCGCGGCAAATCCGTCGAAGAGCTGTTGGGTTAAGGAGGGAATCTCATGGCTAAACTTGAAATCACCCTCGTACGCAGCGTGATTGGTCGTCCAGAAGATCAGCGTGCAACCGTGAAAACACTTGGTCTTCGCAAAATCAACCATTCCGTTGTTCAAAGCGACAACGCTGCAATTCGCGGAATGATCAAGAAAGTAAATCACCTGGTTTCTGTTAAAGAAATCGAAGGTTAATCCCGGGTTGTTTTTCCCGGACATATTAAGGAGGTGCAACGAACGATGAAGTTACATGAGCTGAGCCCAGCACCTGGATCCCGCAAAGAACGCAAGCGCGTTGGACGCGGTACTAGTAGTGGTACGGGCAAAACGTCGGGTCGCGGTCACAAAGGACAAAACTCTCGTTCCGGCGGTGGTGTGCGTCCAGGCTTCGAAGGTGGACAGAACCCATTGTATCGTCGTCTTCCGAAGCGCGGTTTCGTAAACCCAACTCGGAAAGAGTACGCGATTGTGAACATCGAAGAACTTAACAGCTTTGCAGCAGGTACTGAAGTGACTCCAGAAGTTTTGGTTGAGAGCGGTATTGTTAACAATACAAAGAGCGGAATCAAAATTCTTGGCAACGGTGAAGTTACCGTTTCTTTGACTGTAAAAGCTAATAAGTTTTCTCAATCTGCGGTAGAGAAGATCGAGGCTGCCGGCGGTAAAACCGAGGTGATCTAATGTTTAAGACCCTGAAAAATATATGGCGTGTCGAGGAGCTTCGCAAACGGATTATATTCACCTTGTTCGTTCTGATTATTTTCCGTATTGGATCCTTTGTTCCGGTTCCCGGTGTTAACAAAGATGTCTTTACACAGACGAATCAGGCAGGTAACGAGTTGTTTGGTCTTCTTAACACGTTCTCGGGGGGCGCGCTATCGCAGTTTTCGATTTTCGCCCTTTCGATATTTCCATATATTACTTCGTCCATTATCGTACAGTTGCTGTCGATGGACGTCATTCCAAAGTTTGCGGAATGGAACAAACAAGGGGAACACGGGAAGAAGCAGTTGGCTCAAATTACTCGTTATGGTACGGTAATATTGGGATTGATTCAGGCCTTCGCAATGTCCGTCGGTTTTAACCGTATGTACGGCGCAGAAATGGTTCCTGGAGCAACGTTTATCGACTACGTTGTAATTGCGGTCGTGCTTACCGCAGGTACATCATTCTTGATGTGGCTCGGTGAACAGATAACGGAACGCGGAATCGGTAACGGTATTTCGATCATTATCTTTGCTGGTATCGCTGCTGGTATTCCGATGCACATTCGGACAACGATTGAATCGAACTTCATTCAGGATGGTCAAGTGTTCATGAACACTTTGAAAGGTCTTATTATCCTTCTGATTTTGATTCTGATCATTACCGGTGTTGTATTCATTCAGCAAGGTATCCGTAAAATTCCGGTTCAATACGCCAAGCGTGTTGTAGGAAACAAAATGTACGGCGGACAGAATACTCACATTCCACTTAAGATTAACGGAGCAGGCGTTATTCCGGTAATCTTTGCGATGTCACTGCTGCAGTTCCCGGTCATTCTCGCCAGCTTCTGGGGACACATGAGTTGGGCGAAATGGATTACGGCGAACCTGGCTTATGACAGTCCGCTTGGAATGGTGCTGTATGTGCTCATGATCATTGGTTTCACGTTCTTCTACACCTTCGTGCAGATGAACCCTAACCAAATGGCTGACAATATGAAGAAGAACGGCGGCTATGTTCCAGGCATTCGTCCTGGTAAAGCTACCGAGAAGTACCTGACTCGGGTTATGACCCGTTTGACCATGACAGGAGCCCTGTTCCTGGCCGTGATCTCTGTACTTCCGGTATTCTTCGGATCACTTGCAGGTCTTCCACGTACGGTTCAGATCGGCGGTACATCACTCTTGAT
Organism: Paenibacillus vortex V453; assembly: GCF_000193415.1. Lineage (NCBI taxonomy): Bacteria > Bacillati > Bacillota > Bacilli > Caryophanales > Paenibacillaceae > Paenibacillus > Paenibacillus vortex. The sequence goes on along the minus strand of NZ_ADHJ01000054.1, from coordinate 17,187 downwards.
CGTTGTTGGTGTTGCACTGGACACGATGAAGCAGATCGAAAGCCAATTGATCAAACGTCATTACAAAGGTTTTATCAATAAATAGGCGATAGGTTCCGGCGAGTGGTCAGTCTGCTTCCCGGCGCCTATTGTGTTGTTCTTGCTAGTCAATCAAGGGGAGGGAGTGACGTAAGGTGAACATCTTATTCATGGGTCCTCCTGGGGCAGGAAAAGGAACACAAGCAGAAAACATCGTGAATGAATTCGGAATTCCTCATATCTCAACAGGCGATGCATTTCGTCTGGCGATTAAACAAGGAACTCCCATCGGGATTAAAGCGAAGGAATTCATGGATCAGGGTCTGCTGGTACCGGATGACGTAACGATCGGTATTGTGGAAGAACGTCTGCAGCAGTCCGATTGCGAAAAAGGTTTTTTATTGGACGGTTTTCCAAGAACCCTTTCGCAAGCGGAAGCGCTGGATGACATTCTCGCCCGCTTGAATACAGGTCTCAATCACGTCATCAACCTGAAAGTTGATCGTGAAAAGCTTCTGGCTCGCCTTACTGGTCGCCGGATTTGCAAAAACTGCGGTTCGACTTATCATGTGATCTTTAATCCTCCTAAACAGGAAGGCATTTGTGATAAATGCGGCGGCGAATTGTACCAACGCTCCGATGATAACGAAGAGAGCGTCGGCATTCGTTTAGACGAATATATCAACAAAACAGCACCACTCCTCACGTTTTATGAGAACAAAGGTCTTTTGCGTCAAATCGACGGTGATCAGGAAATCGACGCGGTTTCCGCACAAATTGCGTCTATACTGAGAGGTTAAGCATAATGATCATTTGTAAATCCGAAACGGAACTGAGCTTGATGAGAGAAGCAGGAAGGATCGTGGCGGAATGCCACAAACTCCTTGCCGCTCATGTTGAACCGGGCATTACAACCGGGGAACTGGACCTAATGGCCGACAAGTTCATTCGAAGCCAAGGCGCTGTGCCATCTTTTAAAGGCTACAACGGATTTCCTTCCAGCATTTGCGCATCAGTCAACGAAGAATTGGTGCATGGATTTCCAGGCAAACGCAAATTAATCGAGGGCGATATCGTTACGTTTGATATCGGTGCACAGTACCAGGGTTACCACGGTGACTCGGCATGGACCTACGCTGTAGGAGAGATTTCCGAAGAAGCCCAGCGTCTGCTGGACGTAACGGAAGGATCGCTCTATGCTGGACTTGCGCTAATCAAACCTGATGTCCGCTTGTTTACGATTTCTCATGCCATACAGCGTCATATCGAGGATGCAGGTTTCTCTGTTGTCCGGGAATACGTTGGTCATGGTGTGGGTACCGATCTGCATGAGGATCCGCAAATTCCGAACTATGGCATACCTGACCGCGGTCCAAGACTCAAACCGGGCATGGTGCTCGCGATTGAGCCGATGGTCAACGCGGGTAAACGGAATGTGAAGACGCTGGAAGACAACTGGACGGTTGTAACGGTAGACGGCTCGCTATGTGCTCACTTCGAGCACACGGTGGCAGTCACTCCGGATGGCATGGAAATTTTGACGAAGCTGCCGGAATAGGGTGATGGACTTGAATAACGAAATCACGTTTCAGACCGGACAGATCGTTAAGATACTGAAAGGCAGAGATGCCGGTCAGTATGCCGTTATCGTCTCAATTGAGGACAGCAGGTTCGTGTGGATCGCGGATGGAGACAAACGCAAGTTTGACGGAGCGAAGAAGAAGAATGTTCTTCATCTGGAGCCCCTATCCATCATCAGCAGTGAAGTGGTAAACAGTTTGCAAGAAAGCGGTCGGGTCACAAACGGTAAGCTGCGTTTTGCACTGAGCCGGTTTGTATCCGATAAATCCAAGGCAAATCAGAAAGGAGACTAACTGTGGCTAAAGAAGATGTCATTGAAGTCGAAGGGACGGTTATTGAGCCGTTGCCGAATGCTACCTTTAAAGTCGAGCTGGAGAATGGTCATCAGATTCTCGCTCATGTATCCGGGAAGCTGCGGATGCACTTTATCCGTATCCTTACAGGAGACAAAGTGGTTGTTCAACTCTCGCCGTATGATTTAACCAAAGGTCGTATCACGTACCGTAAATAGATTCAAGGTTCCCCTGGGGAATCAAGGAAAGCTGCGAAGCGGTTTTACTGACGTAAAACTCAGCAGCGGTTACAAACTACTTTAGTTTCGAAGCTGGTTTTACAACGTAAAACTACGAGGAGGTAATTAGCATGAAGGTAAGACCTTCTGTAAAGCCTATTTGCGAAAAATGCAAAGTCATTCGCCGCAAAGGGAACGTAATGGTTATCTGTGAAAATCCGAAACACAAACAAAAACAAGGTTAAAGAAGGGGGTGTAGCGTAAAATGGCTCGTATAGCTGGTGTGGATTTGCCACGTGACAAACGCGTTGAGATCGCCTTGACTTACATTTTCGGAATCGGTAAAACGACTTCCCAGAAAGTATTGAAAGAAACTGGAATCAATGCGGACACTCGTGTCCGTGATTTGACAGAAGATGAAGTCAGCAAATTGCGCGAAACGATCGACGGTATGGTTAAGGTTGAAGGTGACCTGCGTCGTGAAATTTCCTTGAATATTAAACGTCTCACGGAGATCGGCTGCTACCGCGGTATTCGTCACCGTCGTGGATTGCCTGTTCGTGGTCAACGTACTAAAACGAATGCTCGTACACGTAAAGGTCCTCGTCGTACCGTAGCGAACAAGAAGAAATAAGAAAGGGGGATAATAGACAATGGCTAAACCAAAAAAAGTCGTACGTACTAAACGTCGTGACCGCAAAAATATTGAAAGTGGCGTGGCTCATATTCGCTCCACATTCAACAATACAATCGTAACGATTACGGATCCTCACGGAAACGCGATTTCTTGGGCAAGCTCCGGCGGCCTTGGATTTAAAGGTTCCCGTAAGTCGACCCCGTTCGCTGCGCAAATGGCTGCTGAATCAGCTGCCAAAGCGGCTATGGAACACGGTATGAAAGCGGTGGAAGTAATGGTTAAAGGTCCTGGTGCTGGTCGTGAAGCAGCAATTCGTTCTCTGCAAGCAGCAGGTCTCGAAGTAAACCTGATCAAAGACGTTACACCAATTCCACATAACGGATGCCGCCCACCAAAACGTCGTCGCGTATAATGAAGTCATCCTGTTAATGTGGTATAAATCCGTTGCAATCTGCTAATAATGGTTGTTTAGGCATACTACTACATGGATTACTGGATAAGATGACAGTTTCATATAGGAGCGACGTTTGAAGGAGGGGTACTTGCGTGATTGAAATCGAAAAGCCGAAAATTGAGACCGTTGATGTCAATGAAGAAGGAACCTATGGGAAATTCGTTGTTGAGCCTCTAGAGAGAGGATACGGCACGACGCTGGGGAACTCGCTTCGCCGCATCCTGCTGTCCTCACTCCCGGGCGCTGCAGTTACATCGATTCAAATCGATGGCGTACTTCATGAATTTTCCACGATTCCGGGTGTCATGGAAGACGTGACCGAAGTCATCCTGAACCTGAAAGCTTTGTCTCTGAAAATTCATTCCGATGAAGAGAAAGTGTTCGAGATTGATGCGGAAGGTGAAGGGGTTGTTACTGCTGGTGATATCCGTGCGGATAGTGATGTGGAGATTCTGAATCCAGATCTTCATATTGCAACGCTCGGCCCTGGTGCAAGACTTCATATGCGTATTTTTGCCAGTCGCGGTCGTGGCTATGTCCAGGCGGATCGGAACAAACGCGATGACCAGCCTATCGGCGTCATTCCCGTCGATTCGATCTACACTCCGATTAGCCGTGTGAACTACGGCGTGGAAAATACGCGTGTTGGTCAAGTGACTAACTACGACAAACTGACGCTTGAAATTTGGACGGATGGCAGCATTCGCCCAGAAGAAGCCGTTAGTCTCGGCGCGAAAATCTTGACCGAGCATCTGTTCCTCTTCGTGGGTCTGACCGACGAAGCCAAGGATGCAGAGATCATGGTTGAGAAAGAAGAAGACAAGAAAGAAAAAGTGCTTGAAATGACGATCGAAGAGCTGGATCTTTCCGTTCGTTCCTACAACTGCTTGAAACGTGCCGGCATTAATACGGTACAAGAGCTGACTACGAAAACCGAAGAGGATATGATGAAAGTCCGGAACCTCGGACGCAAATCCCTGGAGGAAGTTCAAGAGAAGCTTGAAGAGTTGGGCCTGGGACTTCGTACGGAAGAATAGCATAGATTCGGCTTAGCTTAGCAAAGGAGGGAAAAACACATGGCATACCAAAAGTTGGGCCGCGATTCCAGTGCGCGTAAAGCGTTGTTCCGTGACCTGGTAACCGACCTTTTCTTATATGAACGCATTCAAACGACAGAAGCCAAAGCGAAAGAAGTTCGTTCGATCGCTGAGAAACTGATCACAAAAGCAAAAAAAGGTGATCTGCACGCTCGTCGTCAAGTAGCTGCATTCGTGCGTCGTGAAACAGTAGATGGCGAACAAGATGCAATTCAAAAATTGTTCTCCGAAATCGCTCCACGTTACTCCGAGCGTCCAGGCGGATACACTCGTATCCTGAAGCTGGGTCCTCGTCGTGGTGACGCAGCTCCAATGGTTTTCTTGGAACTGGTGGATCGCGCGTAATTTAGCTTTGTTCCATTGAAGTGACTGTAGTTATGTATGCCCGGCTCTGTAGAGGTTTATTCTTAGAGCCATGAACGGGAAGTGGTGCGAGATATAGTCGATCATCTGGTTCGACTCGTCTCGACTACTCCATGGGCAGTAATAACGGGGACCTTCTAGTCATGTGGCTGACTCGAAGGGTTCGGCTTAACATGATGAAAAGGAGCTCCTATGGGGCTCTTTTTTTGATAATGTGTATTGGCTTTAGGCTGGTATCCCAATAGCTCCGAATAAGTGAAGGCGTCAAAACGCCTCAGTAGAACGAGCCTTGGAAATACTGAGCTAAAAAGCACTCAGGAGGCCAGCAATGCGTAATCTTCTGATGAGGGTCAGTTACGACGGTACCGATTATAACGGCTTTCAGACCCAGCCCGGTGGCCACACGATTCAGGATTATTTGGAGGACGCAATTCATCGCTTGTCCGGAGAACAGCTCAAGATTATTGCTTCTGGCCGGACGGATGCTGGGGTGCATGCACGCGCCCAAGTATTCAATTTCTACACAGCTTCTCCAATTCCCTTGGAGCGTTGGTGTATGGCATTAAACACCTGGTTGCCGGAAGATATCGTAGTTTCGGATGCGATGGAGGTACCTATGGAATTTCATTCCCGCCATGCAGCCAAACGCAAAACCTACCGCTATACGATCAATGCGAATCAGCATCCGGACTTATTCAATCGCCGCTATCAGATCCATCATTATGGACAACTAGATATCCCAGCGATGGAGCAGGGACTTCGTCATCTGATCGGAACGTATGACTATACAACGTTTGCGTCGCGGAAGTCGACGAAATCGTCCCATGTACGAACTATATTTGATGCCTGGTTTGAGAGGGATACCTCGATGTGCCGCCCCGGCACTAGAGATCAGGGGGTCATTCATACGTACTTATCCGGGAATGGGTTTCTGCAGCATATGGTTCGAATTATCATGGGCACGCTGATTGAGGTCGGGGAAGGCAAGCGTCATCCGGATGATATGAAGATCATACTGGAGGCCAAGAACCGGGCAGCAGCCGGGCCTACAGCCATGGGCAAGGGCCTGATGTTGTGGGAAGTGGAATACGATATCACCGGGAATGAGAATCCGCTTCAGGAATTCTGATGTTCCGGCGGTAATGCGCAAGGTTTCAGGTAGTAAACCTAAAAAACACTTGCGTAAGTGGGCGTAATCCTGTATTATATAAGTTGTGTTTTCTTAACGGCTCTCCCACAGCCCCGGTTAAGAAAATGCCGATTGCAAGACTGCAACACCATGACAATGCTTTACACATGAACGAAGATAAATGATGAAAATTAATGATGATTTTCGGACGAATACAAGGAGGAACTATACATGCGTACCACCTATATGGCGAAGCCAAATGAAGTTGAGCGCAAATGGTACATCGTTGATGCCGAAGGCAAGACGCTTGGCCGTTTAGCAAGTGAAGTTGCGGCTTTGATCCGCGGCAAACATAAGCCTCAATTCACTCCACATGTTGACACAGGGGATTTCGTGGTTGTTATCAATTCCGAGAAGATCCACCTCACTGGCAAAAAGATGGAGAACAAGAAATACTATCGTCACTCCCTGCACCCAGGTGGATTGAAAGTAACTGTTGCTCAAGACCTGATTGCTAAATACCCAGAGCGTGTAATCGAAAGTGCGGTTCACGGCATGCTTCCTAAAACTCGCATGGGCGAAAAAATGAAGCTGAGACTGAAAGCATATGCAGGCGCAGCGCATCCACATGAAGCACAAAAACCAGAAGCTTACGAACTTCGCGGTTAATTAAAAAGGAGGACAGTTTCATGGCACAAGTACAATACTATGGGACAGGTCGTCGTAAACATTCGGTAGCACGTGTACGCCTCGTACCGGGTGAAGGACGAATTGTCATCAATAAACGTGATATTAATGAGTACTTCGGTTTGGAAACACTCAAACTGATCGTTAAACAACCTTTGAATCTGACAGAAACACTGGGCAAATATGACGTGCTTGTCATCGCACACGGTGGCGGCATCTCCGGTCAAGCTGGAGCAATCCGTCACGGTATCTCCCGTGCTCTTCTGAAAGCAGATCCTGAATTCCGTCCTTCTCTGAAAAGAGCTGGATTCCTGACTCGCGACCCACGTATGAAAGAACGTAAAAAATACGGTCTTAAAGCAGCTCGTCGCGCACCTCAGTTCTCGAAACGTTAATATTCTCGATCTACCAAGCTCTTGGCCAATTATGGTCAAGAGCTTTTTTATGTTTGTCCACAATGATATGCACATAACCGCAGGTGAAACATGTGATATCACATCAAATAAAGCAGGTTGTGCACATGATGTGCACAACCTGAGGATATAGGAACCGATTGCACCTCCATCCCGCTGAAAATGACATCGATCACCACTTGACTTGATATGTAAATAGAGATATATTAATAAATGCAAATTAATTAAGTACTTAAATAATTAATATTTAATCATTAATTGGTTAAATGATTTTGAATGTGGTAAGGGGGATATTGTTGGATAAAAGTGAACAGATTTTCAAAGTATCATCTATGTTTCGTGCCCTGCTAAAGAACATATCGCAGGAATGGAAGAAATCCGGTGCCGGAAAGTACAATGTCACATACCCACAATTTCAAGTGTTGTATGTTTTAAAATTGCGGGGGCCGCAAAAGGTATCTGATCTTGCAGAGGCCTTGTCCTTGACCCCACCGGCAATTACGGGGCTGACGGATAAATTGGTCGCAGAAGGATATCTGCAGAAAGAGCGTGCTGAGGATGACCGCAGAGTCGTGAATATCACGATTATGGAGTCCGGGCTTGAGATCATTAGAAGTGTGAAAAGAGATCAAAAAGAAGTGATTCAGGGGTTCTTTGACAATCTCTCTGAAGAAGACATAGAGCATCTAAATCGGATTTTTTCCTTGATGCTGTCAAACATAGATAATCAAAATGGGTAGAGGTGGAGCATGGAGCATTTAACGCTTAAACGTAAAGTTTCAATTATGGTAGCCATTATGGCCGCAATGTTCTTCGCGGCCATTAACCAGACGATAACAAGCACGGCAATGCCGCGAATTATCGCTATTCTCGATGGCATGGATTATTATACATGGACCATCAACATTTATTTGCTGACATCAACCATAGCAACCATACTGGTTGGTAAGCTGTCTGATATGTTTGGACGTAAACCGTTCATCTTAATAGGTATATTATTTTTTATGTTGGGGGCCTTTCTAACGGGTACATCAACAGATGTGTACCAATTCATCATATACCGCGGTATTCAGGGTATTGGTGCCGGTATAATCCAATCGACAGCATTTATGTCTGTCGGTGACTTATTCCCACCTCGAGAACGTGGTAAGTGGATGGGACTCATGACAGCCGTATTCGGCTTCTCCAGTGTCCTTGGACCAACTCTTGGCGGATACCTGGTAGATAACATTGAGTGGCGCTGGTTATTCTGGATCTTCCTGCCGCTGGGCGTGGTAGCCTTTATCATGATCTGGTCGTTATTTCCGAAGGTTGAGCGCAAGACAGGACAGTCCGTTGACTATCTGGGCTCCTTGTTTCTTACAACTTCCATCGTTCCCTTGCTGCTTGCTTTCTCTTGGGCGGGCACGGAGTACCCTTGGGGGTCACCGGAAATTATCGGTCTTATAGCAGGCTCGGTTGTATCGGCCCTCATCTTTATTTTTATCGAGATGAAAGCCAAAGAGCCGATTCTGCCCCTCAGTTTGTTTAAGAACAGCGTAGTTACGGTATCCAATCTGATTGGATTCTTTATGAACTTTGGTTTGATGGGTGCCATGATTTATATATCCTTCTATGTTCAGGGCGTACTTGGTATCTCACCAACATATGCGGGTTATGTAACCATACCTATGTCGATTTTCATGATGGGTATGAGTGCGATAGCAGGCCAGCTTATTGCTAAGAGCGGTAAGTATAAACGTTATGCACTTATTGGAGTTCCAATTATGATGGTGGGCATGGGCATTATGGTGTTCATGGACAATATCTGGCTTACTGTGATCAGTACCGTGATTTTCGGTATCGGTTTGGGTCTGGGCATGCCGGTCTTCTCTTTAGCAACTCAGAATGCGGTATCTCACCAGGAGCTTGGCGTGGCAACGGCTTCGTCTCAATTGTTCCGTAATCTTGGAGGTACAATTGGTATCGCGGTTATGGGTACAGTTATGTCGAATAATCTGACGAAGAACCTGAAGGAATCACTTCAATCGGCTAATGCGCCGGATTTTAGCTCTGTGGATCCGCAGCTAGCGCAGCAGTTGCTGTCCTTCGCCAATCCGCAGACACTGATGAATAAGCCGCTCATCGAGCAGACACAGGCAAATCTTCCTGCTGATGTACAGCCTTTATTCGTACAAATGATCGACACGATCCGTGATGCGCTTGGGAATACATTGTCCATGGTGTTCCTGACAGGTACGGTAGTTCTGGCAGTAGCACTGCTGCTTGTCTTCTTCTTGAAGGAAATTCCGCTGCGAACGACAAATCAGGCACCTGCTCCAAAATCCGAGGACACGGATGGAAAAGGTTCCAGTCCTGTTGCCGCCAAAGCTGCAGAGGCAACCGTGGCAGTAGACTAAGTTTGCTATTTGTCAAAATGTTTGGAAATTGGGGTAACATGAAGACCTTTCCTGCTAGTGCAGGAAAGGTTTTTTCGTTTTTAAAGGTGTCGATTTGATGGTTGACATTTATTAGGATTGTTTTATACTGTATTTAATTCATATTATTTCAGTAGGATTATCGGGATTAATAACGGGGGAGGCATAATCATGAATTTGCTGGAGAAAGAAGATTTAATCAGAGTGCAGGCAGAAGAGCTTGAGCATGCAACGGCTGAGGAAGTCATAGCATTTGCGATCAAGACATTTCCCAATATAACGTTTGCTTGCAGCTTTGGAGCAGAAGATGTGGTATTGGTGGATATGATTCAGAAGATCAGCCCATCAACAGATATTTTCTATCTGGATACCGATTTTCATTTTAAGGAGACCTATGAAACTCGGGACCGGATGGCAGAGCACTACAGCTTGGAGTTTGTAAAGGTATCTCCTCTCATTACGCCGGAAGAACAGGCAGCTCAGTTTGGGGAAGAACTGTGGAGGGTTAGCCCGAACGAGTGCTGTAACATTCGTAAGGTAGAGCCGCTCACTCGGATTCTGTCCCAGTATGAAGCGTGGATTACAGGAATCCGCAGGGATCAAGCTCCGACTCGTGCCAATTCGAAGAAGATCGAATACGATACGAAGTTTGGTTTGGTCAAATTCAACCCCATTGCAGCTTGGACAAGTGAAGACGTGTGGAATTATATCCGTGCTAACGATATTATCTACAATCCGCTTCATGATCAGAATTATCCGAGCATTGGCTGTGAGTATTGCACTCGGCAGGTCTTTCCTGGGGAAGATCCGCGTGCAGGACGCTGGTCAGGACATGAGAAGACGGAATGCGGACTTCATAAATAAGAATCCATTAATGATGTTAATTCATTCATAGCAACAGAGGAGGAATCATTCATGACAGCCATACTCCCTCATGGAGGTACGCTGGTACAGCGGGTAGCCCACGGAGAAGAGCGTGACGTTATATTGAAGCAGGCAGACACTTTGTCTAAGATATCTGTTAACGCCTGGAGCATATCGGACCTGGATCTCATTGGAGTCGGGGCATTTTCGCCATTGCAAGGGTTTCTTAACGAGTTGGACTATAAGTCAGTCATATCCACGATGCGTTTATCTAATGGCACGGTGTGGAGCATTCCAGTCACACTGGCTGTTGATGAGGATACAGCGGCTAGCCTCGTTGTAGGCGAGAAAGCTGCGCTGGTAGGAGAAGAGGACGGTGTGATCTACGGCGTTATCGATGTAGAGAGCATCTATCAGGTAGATCAGCAAGTCGAGGCTGTTCAAGTATTTAAGACAGACGATCCGGAGCACCCTGGTGTAAAGAAACTTTTTGAACGATCGGCAATCTACGTAGGAGGCCCCATTCAAGTTTTGAACCGCCCGCAGCCGGCAAGGTTTGGGGAATTTTATTTTGATCCGGCAGAAACCCGTGAACAATTCAGAGCCAAGGGCTGGAATACGGTTGTCGGTTTTCAAACACGTAACCCGGTTCATCGTGCACATGAGTACATCCAGAAGAGTGCAATGGAAATTGTGGATGCACTTTTTTTAAACCCGCTTGTGGGGGAAACCAAATCAGATGATGTCCCTGCTAATGTACGAATGAAGAGTTATCTGACATTGCTGGAGAATTACTATCCTGAGGATCGTACCTTTTTGGGTGTATTCCCGGCTGCGATGCGTTACGCAGGGCCTAGAGAAGCTATTTTTCATGCGATCGTTCGGAAAAACTATGGATGTACCCACTTTATCGTCGGCCGGGATCACGCGGGGGTTGGCGATTATTACGGTACCTATGAAGCGCAGGAAATTTTCAGAAACTTCACGGCGGAAGAGCTTGATATTACACCTCTTTTCTTCGAACACAGCTTCTTCTGCACAACCTGTGGAAACATGGCCTCAAGCAAAACATGCCCGCATCCAAAAGAGAACCATCTGACCTTGTCCGGAACCAAGGTGCGTGGTTTGCTCCGGGAAGGTCTCTGTCCGCCGCCGGAATTCACACGTCCGGAAGTTGCTCAAGTGCTGATAGAGGGTATGAAAGAACAGATCACGGTATAACAGAAGGTATAAATAGCCACCTTGTCCCATATGATGGAGTAGAACAACTCATGGGACGAGGTGGTTTTGTTATGTCCAGGCGGAGATCGGACAAGGTTACGGTGTGGATATCGTTGAAGAGAATCAAGCAAACCATAATAGGGATCGCGCTGCTGGCACTGCTCATTATCGTGGTGACGTACGAAATCCCAACTGCCAAAACGTCCAATACCTGGAGTTTGCCGCTTTCCGGCAAAGTCATCGCACTCGATGCAGGACATGGTGGGCCTGATGGTGGGGCGGTAAGCCGGCAGGGTGTCATCGAGAAGGATGTGAACTTGGCCATAACCCTCTATTTACGTGATTACTTGCAGCAAGCCGGAGCTCTTGTCATCCTGACAAGAGAAGGAGACTACGACCTCGCTGCAGAAAGCACGAAGGGGTATTCCAAACGGAAAACAGAGGATCTCAAGCAGCGTGTGCGGAAGATTGAAGACAGCAAGGCGGATATGTTTATCAGCATGCATCTGAACAGCATTCCGTCCAATCGCTGGAGAGGGGCACAGACGTTTTTTCCTCCGAATAATGGGGACAGCAAAAAGCTGGCTGAATTAATCCAGGATGAGATCAGGAACAATCTGGAGAACACGCAGCGTCTGGCAAAAACGGACGATAAAATATTTTTGCTGCAAGCTCTGCGCATGCCGTCTGCACTGGTGGAGGTAGGTTTCTTGTCCCATCCACAGGAATCCGAACTGCTCAGGGATGAGAAATATCAGAGAATGGTCGCAGCTTCCGTCTACAAAGGAATTTTGCGTTATTCCTCCGGCGATTCCATCAGCGAGTCGTCACAAGCTGCAGAGTAATGGTATAATAGACGCGATATTGAAACATCTATTCCATTACATAGAGCAGAGGTGCTTATATGCTGACTAGAGAAACGGTACAGGAGATACTCCAGCCTTTACGTGATCCCGAAACTGGGAAGAGCTTGATGGAGCTCCAGCGTATTCGTGATATTGTTGTAAAGGAAAGCACGGTGCGGTTATCTGTGATTTACAGCAGCGAAGATGTACGCGCTTCCCTGGAAGCGCAGATCCGAGAAATCCTTGAAGCCATGGGGGCGGAAGATATTCATATCCGAATGCGCCCTCTTGACAGTAATGCAGGTGGACCTGCGCGTGCTAAAGAGCCAAGCAATGAGGACAAGTTGACGAAGGGACATGCTGCCGGCATGGAGGATAACACTCTCCTGAGCGAGCAGTCAGGGATCCATTTTATTGCGGTAGCCAGCGGTAAAGGCGGGGTAGGCAAATCCACCGTTACTGTGAATTTGGCTGCTGCCTTGGCTCGTCAAGGCAAGAAGGTAGGATTGATTGATGCTGATATTTATGGGTTCAGCGTGCCAGACATGATGGGGATTGAAGAAGGGCCAACCGTGACCGAAGACGGCGTGATTATTCCGGTTGAGCGTTTTGGTGTCAAAGTCATGTCGATGGGTTTCTTCATCCGCGAGAACAGTCCTGTGATTTGGCGTGGACCGATGCTTGGCAAAATGCTTCGTCAGTTCTTCAGTGATGTCGCGTGGGGCGAATTGGATTACATGCTGCTGGATCTCCCTCCAGGCACAGGTGATGTCGCTCTTGATGTGCATCAGATGATTCCACAGAGTAAAGAGATTATCGTAACGACTCCGCATGCAACCGCCGCTTTTGTTGCAGCCAGAGCAGGCGCAATGGCATTGCAGACTGATCATGAAATACTGGGTGTTGTGGAGAATATGTCATACTATGTATGCGCGCACGGTGGGGAGAAGGATTATGTATTTGGCCGTGGAGGCGGCGGAAAGCTGGCCGAGACACTTCATACCGAACTGCTCGCGCAGCTTCCGTTAGGAGGACCGGACAATCACCCTTCCGAGCCGGATTTCTCTCCATCCGTTTATAAATCGGGAACAGAGAGTGCAGTCATTTATGATGAAGTAGCCAGAAGAATTACGTCCAAGCTTGAAGACAACAACGAACGTAATTAAATTACTAATGTATATAAACAACAAGCTCCCATACAGGGAGCTTGTTGTTGTTTGAAGCTATGTGTCTAACCTCCGCCACCGCTTTCACCGCTCTCTTCTCCACCTTCGCCGCCATTCTCACTGCTTCCGCCACCGCTGCCCTGCTCGCCCTGCGCTTGACCTTCACCCTGTTTCTTTTTCTCTACCTTAGGCTGAAGCTCTTCCTTCACCACCGACTTGAGCAGCTCCAGAACCTCCATACGGAAGAGCGGATTTTGCATGGCTTCCTGCATTACGGTCATGGACTGTTTGCGATAGTCCGGCGTATTGGTCAGTTCAAGAAACGATTTCATGACATCCGGCGATTTCAGCATATCCTGAATGGCCTTTTGATACGTTGGATCTTTAATCAGCTGCATATGGAGCTGTTTGCTTTCGGAATTGATCGCTTTGGCAAAATCACCGGCAAATTTAGGGTCGGTCATAATCTTTTCGATTTCTTTTTTATACTCGTCCGACACTAGTGTATCCTTAACAGCCGTACGAATCTGTTCACCCGATTGAGCGGAAATCATCCGCATTCCCATCGACCCACTGCTGGAGGTACCTCCAGATCCACTGCCAAGCGCCTCTTCGACTGCCTTTTTTCCTTCGTCAGTTTTCAGAATGTCGACCACCATGGATTTGATTTCTTTATATCCAAGCTGCGGGGACGAGCTTTGTTCTGCACCACAAGCGGTAAGCACCATGGCAGCAACGAAGACGATAAAACATAAACGAAATAACGGCCACTTCATTACCGTTGTCCTCCTTTTGTCTTCTGTATAAGTACATCGATACATGTTTTCTTACGGTTCTACGGATAGTATGCGATGGTTTTGCGGAAATATGTCGGATTCAGAATGGTTTTTTATTGTGAACGTTGGTAAAATAATGATCTGTGGGGGTGGAAGTTACTTGAGCTTACGAAAGTGGTCTAAATTATTTTTGAAAACGCTGCTCGTTGGAGCAGTTGCTGCATTAATTGTAGGTCTGATACTGCAGCTGTTTAATGGTGCGATCGAATTCACAGGATGGGCCGATGTATTAATATACCCGTTGATTTTGTTAGGCTCGGGGGCGCTCGTGAGTGTGTATTCCCAGATGGGCTTTTTTGCATACCTGACTCTGAATTATATGGGGATAGGCATATTCCGCAGGAAGACCTGGCAATACATTCAGATTGTGCTCGCTGTTCTTGCATTACTGGAGCTGATGTTCTTCCGTACTTTCGTCGGGGGTTCAACAAGCTTACAGCAGGATTTGATTTTGGGAATCGCAATTCTGATTATCGCAGTTATGGTTGCTTATCTAAAAGTGAAGAGCACGAATGCTAATGCGTGGATTCCAACTCTCTTCTTTATGATGGCGATTTCCATTGTTGAGATTATCGGGGTACTCCAGATCGGAGTAAGCAACGCGACCATATTTATGGTGGTACCCTTGCTGATCTGTAATGCATACCAGATTCTGACGCTTCATAAAGTTACACAAGACGAAAAAAAGAGCTAATGCCATAGCTCTTTTTTTGTTAATCAATATGAGGTTACAGGGGGATACGAAGCATTAATCTTATAGTCCGCCAGCATCTTCAATGCTCTTCTGCAATGAAGCCTGATCTCGAACCTCCGTGCCTTGGGTGCTTCCTTGTTGAAGCAAGTCCGTTACTGTAACGAACTCATACCCCTGGTTGCGGAGCTCTTTAATGATCAGAGGCAGTGCCTCATGCGTCTGCTTTACGGAGTCGCTGGCATGCATCAGCACAATATCGCCCGGATGTGCTTTGGAGGTCACGCGCTCCACAATTTTATCTACGCCGATGTTCTTCCAGTCTCTGGAATCCGTATCCCATTGAATAACCGTATAGTTCAGGCTTTGCGCGATGCTGAGAACTCTCTTGTCAAAATCTCCATTCGGCATTCGTATTAATTTGGGTTCTTGTCCCGTCATTGCGGTTAAAATAGTATGTGCCGAGGTAATCTGCTTGCGGATCTCCTCATCAGTGAGGGTGCTGTAGTTGTCGTGCTTGAAGCCGTGACTCCCGATTTCATATCCGTTTTCCTTAATGGTATTAACAATATCGGGATGTGTTTTGCTCCATGGTGCAGACAGGAAGAAGGTTGCTTTCTGAACACCATTGTCTTTTAAGGCCTGTAAAATGGGTTCTGCGCGTTTTTCACCCCAACTGATGTCAAAGGTTAAGGCAATTTGTTTCTTGTCCGTAGACACGCTGTAAATCGCTGACGGGTTGTTCTCGGAGAAGACCGAGATGTTATCGCTCTCCACATAGATAACGCCGATTGCAAAGACGGCCGCGGCAAGAACGAAGAAAAACCGCTTAATCTTCCTGCCGTTGAATACATAAAAAGAATTCATAATACGTGCGCCCCTCTCCCTTCAGTGTGCAATAGCTTGTTTACTTTCAACATATGCTCGTACTTGTGAGTTATACCAATTTAGGAGGTTGCGAATGTTACGATTTAGCATTTTTCTTAAGGACTTAAAGTCAATCAGGAAGGCGCTGCTGCTATCGACCGTCTTATTTGTAGCTGGAATTGCGGCGGGATGGAGTTCGGAAGGATTCGAACAATTCCTCAAAAGCCAGCTGCAAGGATTGGGTGAGATCAGCCAGCAACTGGGCGCTTCCGATAATCCGGAATGGAACTTTTTTGTTTTTATCTTTCTGAACAACAGCATTAAGAGCGTGCTGGTCATGTTCTCGGGACTGCTGCTGGGTGTTATTCCATTTTTCTTCCTGATCATCAATGGGATGGTTATTGGATTTTTACTTAAAGTAGTGGAGGCCAGCGGAGAGAGTTTGTTTGATTTGATCGTGAAAGGGCTGCTTCCGCATGGAATTATCGAGATACCGGTCATTGTCATCGCTTGCGGATATGGTCTTGCTTTTGGCGGGCTGGTGCTTAGAAGTCTTGGTGGCATCTTTGCAGGAAGTGAACGCAGAAGCGGGATAGGCGCGGAGTGGCGCGGCTTTTGGCGCAAGCTGGGTACTGCATCTCTGTGGGTGGTTCTATTGCTGCTTGCTGCTGCGATTATAGAAAGTACAATTACGTTGTGGCTCATGTCATAATTTTCCCGGAAAGTGTGCATACCTAATAAAGCAGCTTAACAGAGTGAAGAGATCAGCTGCGTGAGCAAAAGACGTTCATCAGGTGCAGACAGCGTATATTCGGTTTAAAGATTCCGCCCCAAACGGTGAATCACCTTTACATAGGCAAGAGCAGCTTTATTCCGAGTGAGACGTTACTTGTTCACCTAACTATATAAGGAGGTCCTATCATGCTGGGAATGCTATTCAACGAAAAAGAGTGCAAAGAGCTTGATTACGTACTGCGAAAAGAACTGGATGAAATGCTGCTGGATTTGAGCGACCAACGATTGGACCACAACATCAGGCAAGCCATCGCTAACCGATATAAAACGGTATTCCGCATGTATGCCCGATTCGCCCCACAGAAAGAACTCTCCAAATATGCACGTAACGGGAAGTTTCCGCAAATCAAACATTAATATTGAGAAAAAGTGTTGACTAAACTGCTCAGTATATGGTAAATTAATTTTCGCTTCCTTTTCGAAGGTGATGCCGCCAACCGGCGGCCATCAAACTTCAAAACAAACTTCAAAAACTTTTTTTAAAAAAAGTGCTTGCAAAGTTGATAGGAAGTGTGATACATTATAAAAGTCGCCGCTGAGATGCGGATGACGAAAAAGAAACACAGATTGATCTTTGAAAACTGAACAACGAGTG
>NZ_ADHJ01000055.1:0-146329 GCF_000193415.1 Paenibacillus vortex V453 | reverse complement strand
CCGCGGCTTTGCCGCGCGGCGTCCGGCCGCCGGGGGGCGGCGGGTGCGGGTGCACCCCGCCATCTGGGCGGTGGCCGTGCTGCTGGCCTTGGCACTGGCGCTGCCGCTGCTGGTTGTTGCCCCGGGCAACAACACGCCGGAGCCGCTGCCGCCGGGGCCCGCCCCGCTGCCTTCCGCCGAGCCGGGGGCGGCGGAAGAGCCCACGGTGTCCGTCTATTTAACCAAGACGGACACCGTGGAGGAACTGCCGCTGGAACAATACCTCGTCGGCGTTCTGGCCGCCGAGATGCCGGCCGAGTTCCAGCTGGAGGCACTCAAGGCCCAGGCCATTGCGGCACGGACCTATATCGTGCAGCGGCTGGCGTCCGGCGACCGCAGCGGCGTGCCGGACGGCAAGGCCATGGTGACCGACACGGTCAGTCACCAGGCATACATCGCCCATGACGAGCTGACCGAGGAATGGCGGCGGCTGGGGAAGGAAGCCGAGCTGGGGAAGCTCCAGCAGGCGGTAAAGGAAACGGCGGGATTGGTAATGACATACAAGGGTAAGCCGATCACGGCTTCTTTTTTCTCTACCAGCAACGGCTATACCGAAAATTCAGAGGATTATTGGAAGAATGAAATTCCTTATCTGCGCAGTGTGGAAAGTCCATGGGATAAACAAATCTCGCCCAAGTATAAAACGACGGTCACGATGCCGCGCTCGGAATTCGTAGGGAAGCTCGGTCTGGCGGACGGTGCGGTACCGGTATCGGCGGGCGGGGACGGGAACGCCTCTTCTTTTTTGAAAGTACTCTCCTATACGCAGGGGCATCGCATTGAGAGTGTGCGGGTGGGAGGCAAGACATTTACCGGTCGCGAGGTAAGAGAGAAGCTGGGCCTCCGATCAAGTCAGTTCAGCCTGGTGATGAAAAATGGTGAGATAGAGATTACCACCTATGGCAACGGCCATGGCGTCGGCATGAGCCAGTACGGAGCAGAGGGCATGGCCCGCGAGGGATATGAGGCGAAAGAGATTCTGAAGCACTACTATACGAATATTTCTTTTGACAAAACTTCAAATCTTCTCTCTTCAAAAAAATAATAGTGAGATTACGTATAAAAGAGTTGACCCCGGTAACAATGGTTACTGAGGTGATTGCAAATGAATGAACAAAACAAAAATAGTAAACCCCACGAAGAAGCTCCTAAAACTGTGCAAGGAGATTCGACGGTACCGTCATCTTCGTGGAAGAAAGCTTTATCCAAACGGTGGGTGTTCCCGGCAGCATACTTAGCAGCAGCGGCAATTATACTAACCCTCGTGTGGGTCTACCAGGACGCCAGCCAAAAAACGCTGAAGCCACAAGGGGAAGCCAATGTTTCGGAGTCTGTACAGAGTTCGGAGAAACCTGCAACAGAAGGTAAAGACGGAGAAGCAGTAGAAGTAACCGCCAATGCACAATCGATGATCTGGCCGGTAGCCGACGACGTAGCTGTGAGCATTGTCAAACCTTATTTTGACGAAACGAACCCGGAAACGCATCAGGAGGCGATGGTTCAATATAATGACACCTTCACGCCGAACCTGGGAATCGACCTGGCCACTGCAGATGACACGATGTTTGAAGTCAGAGCCGCGCTTACAGGAAAAGTGACTCGCGTTGAGAATCATCCGCTTAACGGAAACGTAGTGGAGATTACCTCCGGTGATACGAAGACGGTTTACCAAAGCTTGAACGAAGTGAAAGTTAAGGAAGGCGCTGAAGTGAAGCAGGGCGATTCCATCGCAACTGCCGGACGCAGTGAGTTTGAGAAGGATCTCGGCAACCACGTGCACTTCGAAGTGTATGAGGGCGGGAAACTGGTCAACCCTGTGAGTGTGCTTCCGCAAAAATAATTTCATTTCTTCGTACAATGCGCCCACCGCGCACTTGAAGAGGGCAGGATCTTGAGATCCTGTCTTTTTTTTGTTTAGGGTTTCGAAGGCAAGTCCAACCCTTGCCGCGCCTTGTATTATGGACGTTTCATACTTGTCCATGACCAGCATGTCCAGAAAATAAATGAGTCCAAGTAAGCTTGTCAGCCCGTGAAACCGCGAATATCCCGTCATGCCCCTCATATAATGTACCAAACTATCCACACAGTAGGGAGGCGGGAGCGTGCACGATTACATCAAGGAGCGGACCATTAAGATCGGACGCTGTATCGTGGAAACGAGGCATACGGTTCGAACCATAGCCAAAGAATTTGGCGTGTCGAAAAGCACGGTGCATAAGGACTTAACCGAACGTCTGCCGGAGATCAACCCGGACCTGGCGGATCAGGTGAAGCACATTCTCGAATATCACAAATCCATCCGCCATCTGAGAGGCGGGGAAGCTACCAAGATCAAGTACAAAAAAAACCGGCAGCAATCGTGAACCGGTGGCCACGGCCAAATCCTGATATTTAGGGCTTAGGTCACTAGATTGGCGTTGAATCCCTCCCCTAAAGTATGATATGTTAAAAGCTGGTATAGGATCGAAATATGGGACCTGTTTTGCCGAAGATCATCATGAATTGCTGGATTTTGTCGATTGATGCATTGGCGCAGCGAACAGTGACCCTTACCATAAAATAACACTTTGGGGGCTTTTCATGATGTTGAGCAAGGATATTGGAATCGATCTCGGAACGGCGAACGTGCTCATTCACGTTAAGGGGAAGGGGGTAGTGTTAGACGAACCTTCCGTTGTCACTATTGAGACCGACACCAAGCGAGTCCTTGCCGTCGGTGAGGAAGCACGGCGCATGGTCGGGCGCACTCCCGGCAACATTACGGCGATCCGCCCGCTGAGGGACGGGGTCATCGCCGACTTCGAAATTACAGAAGCGATGCTGAAGTACTTTATTGATCGCGTGGGCGCGCGCAGTTGGCACAGCCGGCCCCGAATCCTCATCTGTGCTCCCACCAACATTACTTCGGTGGAGCAGAAGGCGATCCGGGAAGCGGCTGAGCGCAGCGGCGCAAGAGATGTGTTCCTGGAAGAAGAACCGAAGGCAGCGGCAATTGGCGCAGGGATGGATATTTTCCAGCCAAGCGGTAACATGGTTGTGGACATCGGGGGCGGCACCACGGATGTGGCCGTCCTGTCCATGGGCGATGTGGTCACCGCTTCTTCGATTAAGATGGCAGGGGACAAGTTCGACGAAGCGATTACGAAGTACGTGAAGCATAAATATAAATTGCTGATCGGTGAACGGACGGCAGAGGATCTGAAGGTGGCGATCGGCACGGTTCGTCCTGGGGGTAGACAAGCTGAGATGGATATTCG
Source organism: Paenibacillus vortex V453 (assembly GCF_000193415.1). Classification (NCBI taxonomy): domain Bacteria; kingdom Bacillati; phylum Bacillota; class Bacilli; order Caryophanales; family Paenibacillaceae; genus Paenibacillus; species Paenibacillus vortex. Next base: position 143,033 of record NZ_ADHJ01000055.1, on the reverse strand, counting down.
CGGACGCGATATGGTATCCGGTCTGCCGTTTACCGTAACGGTTTCTTCGGCCGAAGTACAAGAAGCCTTGTGGGACCCGGTTTCAGCGATTGTACTCGCGGCGAAATCCGTGTTGGAACGGACACCGCCAGAGCTGTCGGCGGACATCATAGATCGCGGCGTTATTTTAACGGGCGGCGGTGCACTTCTTCATGGATTGGACGAGTTGTTGACGGACGAGCTTCGGGTTCCGGTACTCGTTGCAGAGGATCCGATGCACTCGTGTGGTAAAAGGAACGGGAATTATGCTCGATAATTTGGACAAGGTCGTTAAGAAAAAGTTCTAACCTTCCGATATAGATGATAGGAACAACATGAGCATGGAATGAATCGGTATAATCACCACGATGAGATTAGCGATCTGCTTCGAAATACGCCCACGTTGACAACAGCGGAGAGGGCGGAATTGTAATGGAAAAGCGAAGCGGTCGCCTTTGTTTTTGGATTTCAACCCTATCCAACATAGTTACAAGAAATCCAAAAACAACAGCGATTGGAAGTACAATCCGTCATCGTAGCGATCGTTATATCGACTAAGGTTGTTATGATTCGTTAATGGAAGGGAAGTGCCTTCATTGTTAAGAGGTCTATATACAGCAGCTTCAGGGATGATGACCCAGGAGCAGCGACATAATACGGTGACGCAGAACATCGCCAACGTCAACACAGCAGGCTACAAGGCAACAAACAGCGTACAGCGTTCGTTTCCTGAAGTGCTTGTCTCCATGATTGGGGGCAACGATTCGTCGAACGCAGGCCGGAAGCTGGGTAAGTTTAATACCGGCGTGTATGCGGAGGAGAGCATCTCGCTTTATACCGAAGGCGCGCTTCGGGAAACCGGCAAGAACACAGACTTCGCGCTGGTATCCTCCTTTACCGTTCAGAATCCGGCAACGGGTCAGGATTATCCGTTCGATGCTTCCGGCAGATATGTCGATGAGAACGGCGAGGTTATCTATAGACCCGAAGGTTTTTTCACGGTTCAGGACGAGAATGGGGATACCCGGTATACCCGTAACGGGAGCTTTCGGGTGAGCCCGGAAGGTAACCTGCTCAGCGAGAGTGGCTATCAGGTTCTGGATAACAATAACAGACCGATTATATTGACAGGCTCGGCGTCTGACTTTACAGTGAATGAGCAAGGAGAAATCATGGACGCCGCTGGCAACGGGACAGGCATCATCCTGGGAGTCAGCATTGTAAGCCAGCCTCATGGGCTGATTCGCGAAGGGAATGGCGTGTTCCGCATGTCCGATCCGGACGGGGAAGTGCGGTTCATGACACCGGCCGATAACGGAGTGGTTCGTCAGGGATTTATTGAAGGGTCCAACGTGGATCCGACGCAATCGATGGTGGAATTGACCGCTGCGCTGCGCGCGTATGAAACGAATCAGAAAATCGTTCAATATTATGACAGGACGCTGGAGAAGGCGGTCAATGAGATTGGCCGAGTATAAGCAGTGTCTACAGGTTGGCAGGCAGCAGCGTGCTGCCGTATGAATATGTGAGCCCACGGGAGGTAAGTGATGAACAACTCGATGATTAGCGCTATGGTGTCGATGAATGCTCTCCAGCAGAGACTGGATGTCATTGCGGACAATATGGCAAACGTCAACACGGCTGGTTACAAAAAAAAGGAAGCCTCCTTTGATGATGTGCTGACTCAGGTTCAGGGTCATCATAAGGATTTTGACCGGACGGGCCGTTCGACACCGCTAGGCTATACTCTCGGGTATGGCATGAGACTATCTTCCGTTGTGCAGAACATGGAGCAGGGAGCTATGAAGGAAACGGGGAATCCCTTCGATCTGATGATTGATGGACAAGCCATGTTTGCGGTTCAGGGAGATGGCGCAATTGGATACACCCGCGAAGGCGGATTTCATGTAACCCCGGATGCCCGTAACCCTAACAACTTGCTGCTGGCCAATTCGCAGGGCTACCCTGTGCTCGACGTGAACAATAATCCCATTTCGTTCCCGTCCAAAGGGAAAGTTGCCGTGAATGAGAAAGGTCAGATTATATTGGAGACCTTCGCAGGCGTCCGCTCGATTGTGGCTACCTTGAAGGTGGTTGAGCTCGAGCGTCCGGAAGGCTTGGTTGCTGTGGGCGATAACTTGTTTGTCGTTGGGGAAGGCTTGACGGAAGGAGATGTGTTTGATTTAACACCTCCTGCTCCGGGCGAGCCTCCGAAATCTTCGGTGCTTTCCGGTTTTGTTGAGCAATCCAATGTCAATCTGACCGATGAAATGACCAAGATGATGGAAGTTCAGCGAGCCTACCAGCTCATGGCACGTGCGCTAAGTTCCAGCGATACCATGATGAACCTTGCCAACACAATGCGAGGGTAGGTGGGCATCATGAGTGAATCAAAAGCCAAGAAGCGCTCCAAAACTTCCGGATGGAAACTAGCCGTCCGCATCATGATTCCTGTATTGCTTATATTGGCATTATTCGGAGGAATGGTCTTCGGTTATGTTGTGCTTGGGTCATCTAGGAGTTCAGTGAAGTGTTTGAATGGAGCACGTGGAAGCATGTTTTTGATTTGATATTTGCGCCATGACGGAATGTCAGGGCGAGTTAACAATTGAATTGTACCGCGATGCCGAACTCCCTCTAGGGGAGTTTTCTTTTTTTGGGGTTAAACGGTATAATGGGATGGGACTTGCGTATTAACTTTGTCATTTCATGACGATGGACGGATGTATATCAAAAGGGCCCTCTCCTTGAACACAAATGTCCGAAAGGAGAAAGCCCCTTATCTGAAACCTTCACTTCTGCAGTGGTGAAGGATATCCATCATTTTTACCGCAGATCCTTCTTTTTATGCATATGATTTGAAATTCATGTAGCTAACCTCAAAGATGAAGCATGATAGAACATCAACAACACTGCCCGCAGCTATACGTATACGGCATAACGGAAGCATATGGAACAGACTGCCCTTTTCAAACACTATGCTTGGCGGGTACGTACATAAGGAGGATTTTAATACTATGTTGAACATCAAACAGATTCAAGAGATTATTCCGCATCGTCCCCCATTTTTGCTGGTCGATAAGATCGTGGAGATTGAGGATGGCAAACGTGCGGTCGGCATCAAGAACGTCACGATCAACGAGCCTTTTTTTGTCGGACATTTCCCTGAATATGCGGTTATGCCAGGCGTGCTGATTGTAGAGGCTTTGGCGCAAGTGGGCGCTGTAGCGATTCTCAACGTGGAGAGCAATCGGGGCAAGCTTGGCTTTTTGGCGGGTATTGACGGGTTCCGCTTTCGCGGACAAGTGGTGCCGGGCGATACGCTGCGACTGGAAGTCGAGATTACCCGCCTGAAGGGCATGATCGGTAAGGGGAAAGCGACCGCAACGGTTGATGGGCGTGTAGTTGCCGGGGGAGAGATTATGTTTGCTCTCGCGGATAAGGAGTAATCTTCAGACTATTCTTGTTTGGATGAGGAAGGGAGACTTTTTTTCATGTCAGAGATGAGTCAGAGAACAATCGATACGGTACAGCGTTGGTTGAATGATCCTTATGTTGATGAGGAGACCAAGCAGGAGCTTCGTTCACTTGAGCACGATGCGAAGGAGCTGGAGGAACGGTTTTATCGTGATCTGGAATTTGGAACGGGCGGTTTGCGCGGTGTCATCGGCGCAGGCAGCAACCGGATTAATAAATATACGGTAGGTCGGGCTACACAAGGCTTTGCACGCTATATTCTGGAGGCGCACGGGGCTGCAGATGGGAAGCCGTCTGTTGTTATCGCCCATGATTCCCGCCATTTTTCGCCTGAGTTTGCATTGGAGGCGGCTTTGGTACTGGCCGGCAACGGAATTGTAGCGAAGCTGTATCCTTCCTTGCGCTCTACACCGCAATTATCCTTCAGTGTGCGCCATCTGGGTGCTACCGGAGGAATTGTCATTACGGCCAGCCATAATCCGCCGGAGTATAACGGTTATAAGGTATACAACCGCGAGGGCGGTCAGTTGGTACCAAGCGAAGCTGAGAACGTGATTGCCCGAATTCAGGAAGTGGATTCTTTTTCCGCCGTGAAGAGGCTGTCACAGGCTGATGCCGAGGCTCAGGGTCTGCTGGTATGGCTTGGCGAAGCGGAGGATCAGGCTTTTGCCGATACGGTGACAAATGTCAGTGTGAACCGGGAGCTTATCGCGTCCAAGCTTGGCGAGGATTTCAAGATTGTTTTTACCCCACTGCATGGAACGGGGCAAGCCCCCGTCGAACGCGTGCTTCGAAACATCGGCTTCAAGCATATCTATGTCGTTCCGGAGCAAGCTAAGCCGGATGCCAATTTCTCCACCGTAAAGTCACCGAACCCGGAAGAGCGGGAGGCGTTCACACTCGCAATGAAGCTTGGCGAGGAAGTGGGGGCTGACATTCTGATCGGGACAGACCCGGATGCAGATCGCATGGGGGCTGTTGTGAAGAACAGCCAGGGCGAATACGTTGTGCTGACTGGTAATCAATCCGGTGCCATTATGATTCATTATTTGCTGGGTCAATTGAAGGAAGCAGGGAAGCTGCCAAGCAATGGAGCTGTTATCAAGACCATTGTTACCAGTGAGATGGGAGCGGCAATTGCCGAGCATTATGGTGCAGCCGTGCTGAATACATTGACGGGCTTTAAATACATTGGGGAGAAAATGACCCAATTCGAAGAGTCCGGGAGTCATACGTATTTGTTTGGTTATGAGGAGAGCTACGGATATCTGGCAGGCAATTATGCACGCGATAAGGATGCTGTACTCGCTTCGATGCTGATATGCGAAGCTGCGGCATACTACAAAGGTCAAGGCAAAACCTTATACGATGTGCTGCAGGAGCTGTATGAGCAGTTCGGTTATTTCCTCGAATCACTGGAGTCCCGTACGCTGAAAGGCAAAGACGGCGTTGCGCAGATTCAAGCGAAGATGTCCGATTGGCGCAATCATGCACCGGAGGAAGTCGGGGGCGTACTGGTCAAGCAAGTGCTTGATTATGCGGAGGGCCTGGACGGGCTGCCGAAGGAAAACGTGTTAAAATATTTGCTTGAGGACGGTTCTTGGTTCTGCTTGAGACCTTCAGGCACCGAGCCCAAGATCAAAGTGTATTTTGCCGTGCGAGGTGAATCCCTCGCCGATGCCAAGGCCAAAATTCAATCGCTCTCGGATCATGTCATGGCCCGGGTAGACGCTTAACCATAGATACATTTTAATGAGAGAAGAGAACGAAGGGGATTTACGATGGTTGCTGCAAGGCCTAAGGGCTGTTGCCCTCCATCGTAAATTCCTATAGGTTCGATGAGGAGGTACTTTCGTGGTTCAGAAATGGAAACGCTGGAACACGGCAGCCCGCAAGTGGCTGTGGATTCTGGTTGTTCTTGGCGTTGCAGCGGCCCTGCCTGTAGGTTATGACCGACTGCAAACAGAGTCGACATCAAACAACGTTGAGTTGGTGTTCGATTATCGGGATTTGTTGGATGTCGCGGCGTATCAGTCTAAGCCGCAGGATTTTGTCTCCGAGCAGCTGGATCGCCTGAAAGACGCCGGCGTGATCAGTATGGCACTGTATGAAAGCACGCTGGACGAGCTGGCAAAATCGCGGCGGATTTCGGTTTATGACGGGCAGCAGGTTGCTGATCTGACAGGCACGACGATTTCTCCGAACGAGAATTTTACGTATGTTGCTTTTCTGAACGAGGAGAGCGCAGCTTTAATTAAACCGATTATTGAGGAAACCTTTACGAGACTCGATATTCCGGTAAGACCATGGCAGTTCGACCGTGCAGTGGATGGTCTAGTTCTGGAAACCCCACGCTCCAATGCGGTCATTAAGCCGTTGTCTCCAGATCCGATTACCATTGGCATGCTTCAGGACAAGGGCTTTAACATTGTGCCGCGTCTGTCTGACAGTCTTCCATATGATGAGGCCTATATGGAGAACCTGATGGCTTATTTCGCGGAAAACGGTGTGAAACGGATTCTGTTTGAAGGCGAATCTGCCAAAGGTTTCAATGATAATGCGGAAGAGAAGAGCCTGGATTCCTTTGCACAGCTATTGAACCAATATGATATCGGCCTGGTGGCCATTGAGAACATTAAACGTCCGCAAAAAGGGTTCACGAAACTGGCTTATTTAACGGATTACAATGTAACCCGTATTTATTCCCTTAGTGAGCGGGATGCTAATCTCGAACCGGAGGTTATTGGGGACCGCTTTGCTTTAGCGTCCAAAGACCGTAACATCCGGATGTTTTATTTGAATGCCGAGCCGAGCCGGGATATGACCAAAGCATCCGTCACCCATCCGCTCGATAATCTGATTGACAGTTTGACCGGATCGGGTCAAGCCATCAAACAGATGGAGGACAATGGGTTCACGATGGGTCCTGCAGAGCCGTTCCAAGTGACCGACTCGTCCTTGCAGCGATACTTTAAGCTTGGAGCTGTTGTCGGAGCCGTGGCTTTGATCTCACTGATGGTGTCCCACTTCATTCCGTTCCTTACCATCGCAGCCTTCCTGATCGGCCTGGTGGGCAGTGCAGGATTGTATGTTCTTAATGCATCATTGCTAGAGCAGGCGCTTGCTTTATTTGCCGCCATCAGTGCTCCGACGGTAGCTGTCATTCTAGCTATTCGAAAAGTCAATGAAACGCAGCAAACCATACCGGACATGACTCCTGGCAGAAGAGTGACACATTCCATAGTATTGCTGGTGAAGACCTCTATTCTGTCGCTTGCAGCCGTACCGATCGTTGTAGCTCTATTAAACAATGTAACGTATATGCTTGTTCTGGAGCAGTTCCGTGGTGTCAATTTGCTTGCCGCGGCACCGATTGCGCTCATTGCCGTTTACGTGATTCTGTACCGCGGCGGATCTACGTACCACTCGATCTTGAAGCTGCTAAAGTCTCCGATTACGCTGACTTGGGTCATTGCAGCCGGCATTGTGGCGATCGTCGGTTGGTATTATCTCACCCGTACAGGTAATTCAGGCTCCGTTTCATCCATCGAGATGGCATTCCGATCTTTCTTGGAGAATATATTCGGCGTACGCCCTCGTAACAAGGAGTTCTTGCTGGCCCATCCAATGATGGTGCTTGGCGTATTCCTGTCATTTAAGTATCGCCATGCTGTCTATCTGCTCATTATCGGTGTGATGGGGCAGCTGTCGATGGTCGGAACATTCACGCATATTCACACGCCACTCTATATTTCAGCTATTCGGGTCCTGCTGGGTCTTGGACTTGGTCTGATTATCGGATTGATCGCAATATTGGTATGGCAAGTGGCAGAAAGGATCTGGAAACGATGGTCTCCACTTCTAAGACGATAGTCATTTCCGGATATTACGGATTTAAAAATAGCGGTGATGAAGCGGTGCTGAAATCGATTCTGACCGCTTTGGAACAGGAAGGACAGGCAGCGGGAGTTGAGATCAACCCCGTTGTACTCTCCATCGACCCGGAATGGACATCCGCTGCCTACGGCGTAAAGTCCGTGCATCGGATGAAACTTGGAGAGGTTCGTCAAGCGATCAAGGCCAGTGACGGCTTGATCAGCGGTGGAGGAAGTCTGCTGCAGGATGCAACCAGTCCAAAGACGATTCCTTATTATCTGGGCGTTCTTAAGATTGCTCAATGGCTCGGCAAACCTACATTTATTTATGCTCAGGGCGTAGGCCCGGTGAATCGCAAACTCTTTTATCCCATGATCCGTTCCGTTTTCCGCAAATGCACTTACATCTCCGTGCGTGACATCCAGTCGGGCGAGCTGCTTCAGTCCATGGGAATATCAGCTGAAGCGATTCACGTCGTACCGGATCCGGTTATGGGCTTGCCGCTGCCAGAAGGCGAAAATGCTTGCATCGACAATAATGCAGTACATCACAGGTCGTTGCGTGAGATGGATGCAGGCAAGCAAGAGCTGCATACAGATGAGGCTTTTGCTGAAGCTCATCATGATAAGACAGAACCTGGAGTCCATGTTGACACTAATGATGGGATCAGACTGGGTATGGTTTCCTCAACTGAAGAGACTGCGAATACACCATTGTCGTCGGAAAGAGCTGACGTTGCTTCTGTTTCTTCTATTGAAATACACAAGGATTCTAGTGAAGGGGTATCAACGCAAGAAATACACCAGAGTACCGGTGAAGGAGTACGATCGCAACAAGTGCACGAGTACTCCGGTGAAGAAATGCCATCACAGTCATCATCAACAAGTCATGAAACGGGAGATGCTCTGCCGGTCATCGGCATTTCGGTTAGATACTGGAATCCGGAGCGAAAAGAACTGAAGGCTATTGGGGAAGGTTTAAAGGCATTAGCCGAACAGCGCCCCGTACACCTTCGTTTTCTTCCTTTTCATCAGCCGGATGACCTAGAGGCTTCGCAGTTTATTGTTAGCCAGATTGGTGATATCTCCCGGAATGGCTCTATGATCAGTTTCTACCATGATGAGAAGCAGCCGCAGGACATGCTGCGTGAGGTCAGTCATTGTGATTTGATATTGGGCATGCGACTGCACAGCCTGATCTATGCAGCGAATCAGAGTGTGCCGCTGCTCGGCATTTCCTACGATCCGAAGATTAATCACTTTTTGAAGCGGCTTGGCAGCGAGCCTGTCGGAACCAGTGAGTCGCTTGATGGAGATGTGTTGAAGGACCAGATGCTGCAGTTGTTGGACGGTGCACTGGCATGGAGAGCGGAGCACGGTGAGCAGATTGCTGTTTTGAAACGGGAGGCGGCTAAACCTGCGCGTCACATTGCCCAATATTTACGCCATAGAGGATGATAAACATGAAACAGACCTATCCATTTCCTACCGTATCGGTGTTCGAAGTACCTTTTTCTAAACTGAATATGAAGGATACGGTAAAATACTTGACCGAGGCTGTGCAATCGAGGCAGCCCCACCATGTCATTACGGCAAATCCGATTATGGTGATGACGGCCGTAAATAATCCGGATTACAAACAGATGATGCGCACCGCGGAAATGATCGTTCCGGACGGAACGGGTATCGTCTGGGCTGCTGGTGTGGGTGGCGAGCCGATTGAGAAACGCGTAACCGGCTTCGAACTTTTACATGAATTATTGAAGGTCGGGGAAACCTATAGATGGAAGTTCTATCTGCTGGGTACAACCGCCGAAGTGATTCAGGAAGCTGCCGAGCGGTTACAAATGCAATATCCGGCTGCGATTATATGCGGCCACCGGGACGGTTTTTTTGGACCTGATGAGGATTCTGCCGTGATCGAGGAGATCCGTGCAGCTTCTCCGGATGTTTTGTTTGTGGCTCGCGGTGCGGACAACCAGGAACCTTGGATTGCCCAGCATAAACAAGCGCTTCATGTCCCTGTGATTATGGGAGTCGGGGGATCCTTTGATATTATCTCCGGTAAACTGAAACGGGCACCGAAAGTGTTCCAAAAGCTGCGTCTCGAATGGTTTTATCGCCTTCTGAAGGAGCCTACCCGCTATAAAAGAATGCTTGCGCTGCCGAAATTCGTAGTGAAAGTGCTGCGCGAGAAAGAAAATGTAACGAAAACGGGCTAAATGGCTCATTTCTGTGGGGAAAATCCGGGATATCACCGGAAATTGGCATTGGTTTTCGGACCCGAAGGGAGTATAATTCAACCGGTAGACAATATTGGGGGTCGAATGATTACATGTTAATGATATACATCATCGGGTTTATCGTATCGCTCGCGCTCGCCCTGCTCTTAACGCCGCTTGTGAAGAAGTTTGCTGTTAAGGTTGGTGCAGTTGACGTTCCTAATGCCCGCAAGGTTCATACGCGGATCATGCCCCGACTCGGGGGACTCGGCATTTATCTGGCTTTTATTCTTGGACTGATTGCAGTTCTTCCTTTTTTGCCAGACAGCTTGTCGGCTCGTGATGCCAACTTTATGAAGGCATTTCTGATCGGCGGTTCCATGATCGTGTTGATCGGAGCCTTGGATGATCGATTTGAACTCTCTGCCAAGGTTAAACTTTTGGCTCAGATTGCAGCTGCTTGTGTAGTTGTATTCGGATTTAACATTACTGTGGACTTTGTAAATATACCATTTCAGGATCGGTACTCCATGCTGGAGAGCTGGGTGTCGATTCCATTGACCATCTTCTGGATTGTCGGTGTAACCAATGCGATTAATCTGATTGACGGTCTCGACGGTTTAGCTGCCGGCGTATCCGGTATTGCGATCAGCACAATCCTGGTCATGGCTATTCTGATGGGCAATACAACCGTAGCCTTGCTCTGCCTGCTGCTGCTTGGCAGCATTATCGGGTTCCTGTTCTTTAACTTCCATCCTGCCAAGATTTTTATGGGGGATACGGGCTCGCTGTTCCTCGGATTCAGTTTGGCCATGCTGTCTTTGCTCGGCTTTAAGCAGATTGCTATTGTGTCCTTCATTACACCGCTGATTATCATCGGCGTACCGTTGTCTGATACATTTTTTGCTATCATTCGCCGCAAGATTCAGAAGAAGCCGATCTTTGCGCCAGATAAGGGACATCTCCATCACTGCCTGCGCGAGCTTGGATTCAGTCACCGCCAGACGGTGCTGATCATTTATGTGATTGCTGCATTTTTCGGTGTGCTGGCTGTCATTCAATCCTCTGCCGCTATGTATGAAGCGAACTGGGTGACCTTTGTTGTCATCTGCGTCATGATGTGTTTCATGCAGATCGGTGCTGAGGTTATCGGCTTGGTCGGCAAAACCAAGCGGCCGATTCTTGGCCTGATTAACCGAATGCGGATGAAGGCTAATACCGAGAGCCGCACCAAGTAGAACTTATTCTTTTTCATATTGCGTCCGAATAAGACAAGTCTGCCTCACCTAAAAAGGTGAGGCTTTTTTGTATGTTTTGCTAAATAATAGGACCTGCGCTTCCGATATATGAACTATGCGCTAGAACCAATCTGTCAGTGAAAGTGAGGGGACCCAGTGAACGACGCAACAACCAAAACGGACTCCAACGTCCGAATGATCAAGGAGGCACGACCGTTGAAGAAAAATTTCCGTACTATAGCAAGCCTGTTACTGGCTGTAGCTATGTTCTTTTCCCTAATTCCGGCTTTACCGGCTTCAGCTGCTAATGGAGCTTTGTATTTTCACTTTTCTAATTTAAGCACAGATCCGAATTCACCAACGCCGGAGAACCGGAGCTCTATTTCGGTTTCAGGTACCTACAACGGCATTAATCCGAATACCATTCAGTATGAGATCAAACGTTTTGATGACACAACTACGGGCGGTACCGGCGTAAAGCCGATCCTGAACGAAGCAGCGAATACGTTCGAGTTTCTGAATGTGCAGTTGAATCAAGGCGTGAACAAAATCATCGTGTCCGGTATGAGCACGCAAGGCCAGCAGATGAGTGCCACGGCTTATGTGAAGTTCTCCGATGTACCTGCTGTGTATGAAGTAGCGCTCAGCGATGGACGCGTGTTGGAAGAGAACGCCTCCAAACCGGTTGTGGTGACCACGCAGACTGTTAGTATCTCGGTCAAAGCAACCAACGGTTCGAAGGGCGTGACCGTTAACGGTATGGCTATGTATGCCGGCGGCGGGGACACGTATTACTCCGCAGGGCTCCCATTGAAGAAGGGTGTTAACGATTTGGTAATTGTTGTGAACTCCGAATCGAAATCCCAAACCATCAACAGACAGGTCGTTTATCATCCGACAGGCTCTTTGACGGTCAATCAACTGAAGATCGGCAGCACCAATATCGATGGGCAGGCCGTGGTAACCGGTAATGTCAACGGCGTTATCTCCGGTTATATTATCGTGGATGCCCCTCCTGCTGGTACGCCTGCAGTAGCTCCAACTCTAGATGTCTCCGTATTTCCACTAGGATCCACGGTGCCAATCATGAACTCGCCGGCATCTGTAGGTGCAGCAAGCGTGCTGGGCAGTACCTTGATGTACCCTTTTACAACCACTGGCTCGGTGAACATCACACAGAGCGGGGAGTACGTTGTTTATATTAAGGACAATAATTCAGGGTTTGACGTGCAGAACACCTTTACTTATCGGGATGTTAACGCACCTACAATCAAGCAGGTGTACCAGCTATATGGCGTAACGGAGAGTGGCGGTGCGGTATCAGCTACTTCCCAATCCATTTTCCCGAGTGGTAACGATACAGTCTTAAACGAACTGCCTATTTATTTAATGGTGGACCAAGTGAACGCAGGTAACGTTGAGATTGAATCCAGCAAGGGCGGCGGGACGATTGCCCAGAAATTCACCTACAACGGTAACACGGTCTTCAAGATCACAAACCTGCCTACAGGTCAGCAAAATCTGATCATCAAGGCCAGCAATGGATCGGGCGTTTCCGATACCAAGGTGATTCCGGTAACGTTCCTGTCTTCCACGTATATCGATATTTTTAACTTGTATAACAATCAGGTATTTAAGAACAGTTCAGATTTTAATCAAGTCACAGGACGTATTGTCAACTACACGGGTACAGCAGGACTTACCATTTCCTTGAATGGTAACACGCGCGATTTGCCGGTGAGCGGAAATGGTGAGTTCAGTTTCACGGATACGACATTCCTGCAGCTGATTCCAGGTCCGAATACGTTGGTTGTCGCTGACAAGAGCGGGAAAATCTCGACGAAGCTGACCCTGCTTTATTTTAGCGATACCCGTTCGGTAATCAAAAACATGATTCCATTCCCGGTTGGCTCCGCAACGGAATCCGATCCAGATGGATTGTTCAGAGAAACGGCTGAAAATGCTTATAACACATATGAGAAGGCCCTGGGTCTTCGCTTTGAAGTTGAATACACCGACGAAATTACGGTCAACCTCAGTCATCCAACACCAACCATTTTTGCAGTATTCACGAAAAATAATGTTGGCACATGGACTCTTTCAGGTGGGGCACTGAAGACTCAATTGGACGCTATCAACCAAGCGGATCACAGTCTGTACTATTCGATTGTCAACGGAGCTAACTCCAGCTCTGCCCGCGTTGTATTTAAAGAGCTTGCTCTTCCAGAGGTTGGACTGCAGGCGATTAGCATCGGTTCGCGTTATCAATCCGTCACGACTACGGATACCATCGAAATTACACGTGAGCGTGCTCCTTACCAAGTGCTGTCTCCTAAGCTTCCTAACGAAGGCGTGTTGAAACAGAACTTTGTAGAGGTGAGCATCAAGGCAGAGGGAGCCGACTCGATTCTGATCGGCAAGACGCCAATGGTGAAATCCGAGACCAGCGACATCTTCCGTCTTGAGGTCAAGAACCTGAAAAACGGCAAAAACACGATTAAGTTCACGATTGAACAAGGCACCAAAAAGACCAATGGACAGTTTGTTGTAACTTACACAGATGATGCAACAGAGGGTTCCCAGTTTAAAACGAATATTTCAAAATCGGGCAAAGTATCGGTATTTAAAGGCGGCGTATCGCTCTCTTTACCTAAAGGCACCGTGCTTCAGCAGGCAAAATCAAGTCCAAATGCAGAAGTACCGACCATCAACCTTCTTGGTGAACACGACATCCTGTTCGGTATCGCGAATCAGATTGATGGACGGACCATTAAGGCCTATAACCGAATCGGAGAAATCGAGAACGGTGTTGAAATGGACGGACGCCTGGCATTGATCCCAGGGGATAACAACAATGCATTCCGTTTCACGCCAGCTGCGCATTTCGGATATGCTTCCCCGCTATACTGGCTGGATGCAGGTTCACTTAATGCTTACAGCAGCAATGTGGAAGACTTTAATGTAAAAGCGGCAACTCATCCATATGCGAAAGGGCACGAGTTCCATCAACGTCTGATTCCGCAGAACTGGATGGAGCTGTCCCAAAAAGGTACGATTACCTTGAAATACGATTCCGCGCTGGTAAACTCGGCATCCAGCAACCTGGGAATCTGGTGGTATAACCCTTCCCAGGGCACTTGGATTAACATTGGCGGAAAAGTAGATGCCAAGAAAAAAACAATCACGGCACCTTTCAAAGGTTTTGGTTATTATGCAGTTAAATCCTTGCGTTACAGCTATTCCGATGCGATCTCGCACAAAACGGCCCGCAACGATATTGAGTTGATGTTGGCCAGAGGATACATGAAGGCGTCCAAGCAAGATGCGTTTGGCGTGTATGATCCGATGACCCGCGGTGAGTTTGCTACCATTGTAGTGAAGCTGCTGGATATCCCGTTGGATTACGACACGGATAAGAACAAGTTAACCTTCGATGATATTTATCAGGAAAGTGTAGTTAACAGCATGCAGTGGGATTACCGTTATATCGAGACAGCGGCCAGAAAAGGAATCATTCGCGGCATCGCCCCACGAAGTTTTGCTCCGAATATGGAACTGACTCGGGAAGAGGCGGCGAACATCATCGCACGTGCATTGAACCTGAAGATGGGCGAAATCGAGAAAGATAAAGCGGCACTTCAGAAGGAGTTCGAAGATGTCGGCAATATCAAGTCGAATTACTCCTATCCAGCCATTCTTGCCGTGAACAAGGCCGGTATTCTGACGGGTATCGCCAACAGTTTGAAAGAGGGCGAGAAAAAGCCAACGTACAACTTTAACCCGGATGCTGTGCTGAATCGTGCAGATACGGCAACCGTCGTGAAACGCATGATGAGCAAGCTCAAAATGCTGTAAGTCATATTAATAAGTAGAACTGCATGACAAAAGGAACGAGAGCACCCGCCCAATTTCTGATGGCAGTGCTCTCGTTTATATTTGTGTAGCATCCGTGAGAAAAGGGTATTTATAACATAAATAACAAGATCTTATGGGTGCTGTTAGGGTACACGAAAACGTTTACCAATATCTATTGTTTTGTAATTTCATGTAGAATACGCTACAATAGCGGGAGCACATACTATTTTTAGAGGGTGAAGATGAATTTATGAAGCCGATATTATCAAAAGCGCAGCTCGACTACATGAAGGCGAAGACCAAGTTCGAGGAAAAAGCCAAAGTGATGGAGAAGAAAATTGAGCTGGCTCGTGCCGCTCATGATGAGATAACTCAGGAAGTCATGGAGGGACTCGTTGTTGAGACAGGCTTTCATGATTCATTTAACGAAATGACAGCGGCTGAGAATGCGTTGATCCAATGGTCACACACTACAATTAAACATGATAAGACTTATCGTACGAATAAATCCGAAATTGACATGATGTACAGTACATTGCATAGTAACCCGGAAATGCGAGCACGAATCATCCAGCTTGCTATGAAGATTCGCTAGTATTCTACAAAGGCGCCCAGAGGGCGTCTTTTTTTGTTGTCGTTATATGTAAATGGACAATTGTTATACGAAGTGATGAAACTCCGAAAAATATTTTAAAAAAAACTTTGCAACAGCCGCAACTTTTTGGAAATTCAAACGTTTATAATGTAGAGCCCAACGAGGTAACCAAGATTATCCGAAACAAGAAACTTGTCTATTAATTAGAAAAATGTTCTTTACGGTGTTGGGGACTCGTTGTATAATACCTAGGTAGGATTAGGAATCTATTCTAGTATGTAGTGTTCATTCGTTAACAAGATTCTGTGATATCGTCACAGACATCATTTATGATTTATGCTCAACTCTAGAAAGGAGGTGCAGGACAAATGAGTGATAAGAGCTACCAAATTAAAGAAAATAATCAAGTGATGATTCAAGGAGGAGAAAAAAAGGTTATGAAGAAAATTTTATCCGTAGCACTGTCTACAGCAATGGCATTCTCCATGTTTGCTTCTGTTGCATTCGGTGACGATGCGCTTAACACACAACAGAAATTTGATGTACTGAAAGAAAAAGGGATCTTCACTGGTTACCCAGACGGAACTGCTGGTCTGGACAAAGACATGACTCGCGCTGAGTTTGCTAAAGTCTTGGTTGGTATCATGGGTCTTGAGCCAATCGAAGGTAAAGCATCTTTCAAAGACAAAAACTACAAAGCTGACAAATGGCCAGCTCCTTATGTAGAAGCAGTTTACGCTGCTGGTCTGATGGAAGGTAAAAACACAACGAAAATGATCTTCGACTTCAACGGTAAAATCACCGTTCAAGAAATGGCGAAAGTTCTCGTTCTTGCTCAAAAACTTGAAATCCCAACAGAAACTAACAACAACGCTTCTGACTGGGCTAAAGGTTATGTTCAAGCAGCAATCAACTCTGGTTTGGTAGATGCTAAAGCTAACCCTAAAGCTAACGCTTCCCGTTCCCAACTGGTTGACGTTGCTTACTCCATCTACTTGGCTCAACAAAAACCAGCCGTAGTTTCTTACGAAGTTAAAGAAGACGGTAAAGTGGTTGAATTCAAACTTGCTAACAACGAAGTTGTTAAAGTAACTTTGGAAACAGCTTTGAAAGCTAACACAGCTACAGAAGTTAAGTTCTCCCACAACAACTACGACTACACTGAAAAAGTGACTTGGGTTGTAACTGCAGCTACTAAGATTCAAAGCGTTGCAGGTACTAACTACAAACAATTGGTTGTAACTTTCGATGGTGAAGTTGACACTAAAACTGCTACCAACGAAGAAAACTACACTATCAGCAACGTTGCAGTTGACTCTGCTTCCCTGTCTGCAGACAAGAGAGTTGTTACGCTGACACTGACTGAGAATGGTAACAAATTGCCACAGCAAAAAGCTACCAATCTGAAAGTGAACGGAGTTAAAAACTCTGATGGAAGCCGTACTTTCAATGAAACTGTATCCTTCTCTGTGAATGATACTGCGATCCCTGAAGTGAAAACAGTAACTGGTTTGGGTACAAGCGCTGTCCGCGTTCAATTCTCCGAGCCTGTAACAAGACTTTCTGCTGGTAATATCGCTAACTATCGTATCGATGGTAAACCGATTTCCGGAACAATTACTTACAGTTACCTTACGAATTCGGTGGTTATTTCCACTCCACTTGCTGTTGGTGAACACACTTTGACAGCAGAGGGTGTAACTGACTTCGCTAACTTCAAAGTTGGTAATGCAAGTTCCACATTCTCGGTAGTTGAAGATACTGTTGCACCAGAAGTTGTGTCTGCTGTTGCTAAAGATCTGCAAACAGTAGTTGTAACTTTCAACGAGCCAATTAAATCGGTGAGCAAAGGTTATCATACTTCGACTTCCAGACCAGCAACAGTATCCATTAGCGATAATGAAGTTACTTTGAGCTTCACTGAAGCTAATCGTTTGGGTCTTGGGGAAACTGAAGTATTCCTTGAAGCTGTAAGTGATTACAGTAACAATTCTTCTAACCGTTCAACTAAAGTAACACCTGTAGTAGATACTGAGCGTCCAACAGTTGTTGGTGTCAATGCGAAGTCAACTGACACAACAGCCCTCACTGTTGAATTCTCTAAATCTGTTAAAGAATCCGACATTCAAAACAGAAGTAACTTTGTCCTGAAAAAGGCGGATGGAACAGTATTCTCCGGAGCTGGTTTCACTAGCGCTGGTAACCCAACTACCGCTCCTAAATATGCAACGAAAGCAAACGGAACTGTAGATAATACTAAAGCTGTTCTGACTTCTATCGGATCGACTTTGCCGGCTGGTAAATACACTCTGGAAATTTCCGGAATCCGTGACAACACTGCTTTTGGTAACACTATGGTACCTCAAACTGTGGAAATCAATGTAACACAAGCTGGCGCTATCGAAACTACTGCTGCTTGGTATACTCTTGATTCCGCAAATGACCAATACAACATTTATGTGCAGTTTGACAGAAACGTAGCAACTTCTGGTGAAGGTAATGCGCTTGATGTTAACAAGTACAACTATGTTGTTGGAAGCACTTATTATCCAATTCCAGCAAATGCATCGATCACTTCTTACACAGCTAATACAGTTGTAATTACTGTAAATAAAGATGATCTGAATGCTAACTTCAGTGATAATACTATTGCTAAGAAGATCCGTGTGGTCAACGTAGCTGACCTTAACGGGAACTATGTAAACACAACTGGAAGTGTTACTGATCTGACAGCACAAGAAGTTTCTCGCGTTGCTATCGGTGATGTGAATGCTACAGGTGCAAGAACAATTGTTGCTAAGTTTAAAGGTGAGTTGGGATATGTTGATTCACGTGACTTCGCAATCAATTCTGCATCCGTACCAACTGATGTTTATGGCTTCTCCGTAACAAATAAAGGTTTTGCAAACGGTGAAACAACTGTTGAGTTCAATCTTACTAAAGATCTTCCTGCTAACACAGGTGATGTAGTATTGAGAACTACTTCTACAAGCTCAGCTGATCTGCATACTGTAGATAACTATGGTCGTAAGATTGCAGCGGTCAACAAAGATGTTGCTGACAAAATTAAACCATCTATTGTTGAAAATTCCAATGGTACAAAACAAGTTGCTGCAACTGCAACTGAAGTAAGAATTAACTTCACAGAAAGCCTTAAACTTGCTCAAACTGCAGCTACATTTGTAGTCCGTGTAAATGGTAACCCAGTTGACTTGACTGATTACACTGCAAGTGTAAGCGGAAATCAATTGGTAATTACTCTTGATAATGCAGCTCCTGCAAATGCTTTGCTTGAGGTAGAACTGAAAGGTAACCCAGACGGTTTGTACCTCACAGATGAAAGTGGAAATGCAGCTGACAACTTTAGTGTTTCAGCACGCGTTAACTAATCTGTATCTGTAATGCCTTATTAGAACCCTTACCTCAAAGGTAAGGGTTCTTTTAAATTTATAGATAATGAAGAGGTGCAGTATGAAAAACAAAAAAATGATCAAGATGAAAATCCTGTCCGCATTTTTAGTGCTAGCTATCGGGATTGGAGCTGGCTCCATCCTCAACACTCCCGCCGACGGCGCAGGCACAACCCCTGGCACCACTGACGACCCGGTAGTCACCAAGAGCTACGTTGATCAACAAATCCAGCAAGCACTCAATGGCGGTGGTGGAGCAACGAGTCCAACTCAGCCATCGCAAGGTGCTGATGAAGTCAAGAACGTTGCTCTGAAACCTGGTAAGATCTTGATTGCCGATGCTGGAACAGAATTTATTGTGCGTTCAGGTAATGCTGTGATTTACACTGAAGTCTCCAGTGGCGTTGCAGACCTTACAGATGGTAAAGATCTGTTGAATGGACAAGCTGCGCCTAAGAATCATCTGCTCTCGTTTCCACGTGAAGGCCGAGGCATTCAGGTGAAAGAAGGGCAAACCAGCAATCTGATTGTCATGGTACGCGGCGGTTACACCATTAAATAGCGAACGACTAGTGTGCGTTAGGTACCTGCTGATATTGCTTCATCCTTCAAGAGGCATGTCAGAGAATTTGGACTTTAATTCAGTATAGTCCTACTCATAATTATTGCCATTAGTGACAACGTTTTATACGTGTGGAGGCTGTAATCTCGACAAATAATAACTTCTGTAAATACCATTACAGGAGGTGTTTGAACATGGCACGAAGCAGTCGAAATCGTCAAGTGGTACCCGAATGCCGTGAAATGCTGAAACAGATGAAATATGAGATCGCAGCTGAGTTTGGATTGCATGTTGGTTACGGCGGCGGCTCAAATGGAGCGGATACGGAATTTGGTTCAGAACTTGGAGCCATCGGAGGGGGATTCTCTAGTCGCCGTGCTGGATGGGGCCATTTGACATCCCGTGAGAACGGATCTGTTGGTGGGGAAATTACCAAGCGTTTGGTTCAGAACGCCGAGCAAAGCATTCTGGGAAGACTGTAGGTTTTTCATAATTTCGGTAAGAACTTATTCTTGAATAACTTCGATATGAAAAACCAAGAAAATCCTTGAGAATCAGCTCACTAACTGGATTGACACCTGGTAACAAATAAGTTAATATGCATGTTGAGGATTGTACATTTCAAACCTTTTCCTATCGGAAAAGGTTCATTTTTTGTGTAGGACCTCTTGATATATCATATACTATTCATATGGGAGGTTGATCTCATGTCTTTAACAGGGCGACGTTTATTTACATCTGAGTCCGTAACTGAAGGACATCCGGATAAAATCTGTGACCAGATTTCCGATGCGGTACTCGATGCTTTTTTGGCTAACGATCCTAACGCACGCGTAGCTTGTGAAGTCTCCGTGGCAACGGGTCTTGTTTTGGTCATTGGAGAAATTAGCACTAAATCAGAATACGTGGATATTCCATCCATCGTACGCAATACCGTGAAGGAAATCGGGTATACCCGTGCAAAATACGGTTTTGATTCCAATACATGCGCGGTGCTGACATCGCTGAATGAGCAATCTGCTGATATTGCACAGGGGGTAAACGCTGCACTGGAGAATCGTGATCCTTCCCAAGTGGACAAGGAGACCGAGAACATCGGTGCTGGTGACCAAGGCTTGATGTTTGGTTTTGCAACCAACGAAACGCCAGAACTGATGCCTCTTCCAATCGCATTGTCCCACCGTATCGCTCGTCGTTTGTCTGAGGTTCGTAAAGATGGTACGCTGGAATACCTGCGTCCTGATGGTAAAACCCAGGTGACGGTTGAGTATGATGGCAATAAACCAGTGCGTGTAGATACGATCGTTGTATCGACTCAGCATGCTGAAGAAGCAACTCTGGAACAAATCCAGAAGGACATCAAAGAACAAGTCATTCTTCCTGTGGTACCAGCTGAGCTGCTGGACGCAGAAACGAAATATTTTATTAATCCTACAGGTCGTTTTGTTATCGGTGGTCCTCAAGGGGATGCCGGTCTGACAGGACGTAAAATCATCGTCGACACCTACGGCGGCTACGCTCGTCATGGCGGCGGTGCATTCTCCGGCAAGGATCCTACAAAAGTAGACCGTTCCGCTGCTTACGCGGCTCGCTACGTGGCTAAGAACTTGGTTGCAGCGGGTCTGGCGGACAAGTGTGAAATTCAATTGGCTTACGCCATCGGTGTAGCAAATCCAGTTTCGATTAGTGTTGATACTTACGGTACGGGTAAAGTAAGTGAAGAGAAATTGGTGGAGCTTGTGCGGGGCAACTTCGATCTGCGTCCGGCTGGCATTATCCGTATGCTCGATCTTCGCCGTCCAATCTACAAGCAAACAGCTGCTTACGGCCATTTTGGACGAACGGATCTGGATCTTCCTTGGGAGCGCGTAGATAAAGTGGAAGCTTTGAAGGAACAAGCTGCAGCGAACTAAGTTTCGTATCTGGAAAAGTTTTAAACTGCTGAGTTACGAACCTTGGCATCTTTTCGAAGAGTAAATCATGGTCAGCGACTGCTTATATATCTGCTAATTCGTTTATTAATAGAGCATTACTCTATTAACCGACGCAGACTTATTACAAAAATGAAACAATTATAAAGCTGATGCCTATTATGGGTATCAGCTTTTTTTAATAATTTATTGGAAAAAGAGGAATATAGTTTATGACAAACTAGTTACTTTTAGATGAAATTATAGTAACATAGGGTTGAATTACATACACTCTCAAAAAATGCTACTACATTTTTGCTAGAACTTGATGTAAGATACGCGAAAGTGTTTTTTTTATAACAAAATCGTAACTTTTTCTCAAAAATGAAGTCTATTAATTAGAGACTTTAAATGTTCGGCATCCGTGTTGAACGAGAGATGGGAGAGTTACGAATACATGGTTAGTCAGGGGAAAACACTGAAGACTGAGAAATCAGGCGTAGGAAAAAAATGGTTGATTATTACACTGGCAGGGGTTATCTGGGTAGGCCCTGCGCTTAGCAACGGAATACCGGTTATAGAGAATCTATCGTCTTCATCTGTAGCTCATGCGGCATCCGCGTCAGCCAAGAAACTAGGTGAAGAAATCATTACTTCCGGTGCTGTTCTGATGAAATATCAGTATATTAACAGCACTGGGGGAAAATCGCTAGCCAATGTCATCCGCGTGGATCTCAATAACAAATACGTGAAGCTGGATGTCATGACAGGGCAAGGAAATCTAATTTACAACGAGACAAAGCACGGGCGGAATGGCGAAGGAGAACGGCGCGGTTGCTGCGATTAACGGTGATTTTTTTAATACCGGCAGCGAAGGGGCTCCGATGGGTGCTCAAATATCGAGTGGTTTGTTGATGTCAACGCCATCTGATCTGAAAGGTATGTACGCTTTTGGTGTAACGAACGATGGAACGCCGATTCTGGACGAGTTTGCATTTTCGGGGAGTGTTACGGCTGAGAATGGAGCTTCATTCCCGCTTGCGGGCATGAACAAAGTCTCCTATGCGCCTGAAGGCACCGGATCAACGTATAGCCATGCGAATACAGCTTATATCTACACTAGTGCATGGAAGGCGGTTGAGCGTCCTAAGAACAGCTCGACGACGCCAACGGAGGTTATGGTAACGGACGGCGTCATTACGGATATTTCAGTGATGGCGGGATTGCCCACAGCGATACCGGAAGGTAGCTTTATTTTGCGAACCCATGGAGCTGCGGCAGAGTTCGTGAAAAAAAATCTGGCTGTCGGCCAAAAGCTGGACGCGAATTATGCGCTGGTGTCCAAAAAATCAGGTAAGGAACTGGACCCAACTACACTTCAAATGATGATTGGCGGTCATACCATTCTGGTTGATAACGGCAAGGCGACGTCATTCTCAAGAAACGTGAATTCGATTGGAGGAAGCCGGGCACGTACAGCTGTGGGTTACTCCAAAGACGGACGTTACGCCTATCTGATTGCTACGGAGAGCAATGACAATAGCAAGGGGATGACCCTTCAGCAGCTGCAGGATTTCATGACCAAGATTGGCGTATGGAAGGGAATGAACCTTGACGGGGGCGGCTCGACGACGATGGTCAACCGTCCACTGGCCGAGACCAATACCGAGCTTACCTTCAACACGGAATATGGCACGACGCAGCGCAGCATTGTAAACTCGCTTGGGGTGTTCTCAACGGCACCCAAGGGCAGCTTGAAAGGTCTGACGGTAAGCGGAAGCAACACCCTGCTCATCGGGCAGATGGGTACGTATGAACTGAAAGGCTATGATACCTATTATAACCCTATAGAAGCCGGCTCCATTAAGCCGACCTGGAAAGCCAGCAACGGCAATCTGGCCGTCAACGGACAAAGCATCAAGGCAACCAAGCCGGGCACAACTACTCTGACAGCAGTAAGCGGCAGCACAAAAGCTACCATGCAAGTTAAGGTGTTAGGTGCGGACGATATCGCCGCATTGACCACAGGCGTGTCGAGTGCTCCATTGCAGGCAGGAACGAGCGTTTCCGTGCCGGTCACGGCCGTAACGAACAATGGTCAGAGCCTGGAAGTGCCGAGCAGCGCACTGAAATGGGAGTTCATCGGATTTAAAGGAAGTGTAAAAGACGGACGTCTGACGGTATCCTCCGTCAACAGCAATACGAAGGTTGGTTATGCTATCGCACGATATGACGGCTTTAGCACAGTTGTTATTTTATCTGCTGCAGGAGAGAGCACATGGGAGAACTTCGAGAACGTGAGTTACCCTGTGAAGTTCACCACGAATGTGCCAGCAGTTACCGGTACTGCAGCAATTAAAAATGGCAGCGGAACAAAAGCAAACTCGAAGGTCTTGAATTTGTCCTATGATATGACAGGCGGATTAGGACAGAAAATGTACGCTTACGCGGAATTGAACGGCACAGCCGGGAAATCCATTCCTGCACAAGCAACGTCCATGACGATTGATGTGGAAGGGGATAACAGTCTGAACTGGCTGCGCGCTGAACTGAAGGACAATAACGGAAAAACCGTATATGTGGATCTGGCGAAAGCAATCGATTGGAGCGGCTGGAAGACTCTGAGCATGGATCTGAGTGGATATAACATTGCGTTCCCGGCGCAGATGAAGCGACTGTACGTAGTCAACGTGGAAGAAGGTCAGGATGAGCGCGCTTTGACGGGTTCAGTATCTTTTGACGATATAAGGTTCATGATGCCTTCCCAATCTGGGAATGAAGGACTTCCAACTGGAAAAGCAGTCATGACTATTGGGCAAAAATCACTCGTGCTGAATGGTTCCAAAGTGGCAATTGATTCGGCGCCAATCTTGAAAAATGGAACCACCTACGTTCCGATTAAGCATGTTCTAGATGCCTTCGGCGGGCAAGCAACATGGAACCAATCCGCTCAGCGGGTAGGTGTGTTGAGAGGCGGTATGCTCATGGAACTGACGGTAGGCAAGAAGGAATTCATCCTGAACGGTAAGCGCAGTTCGGCGGCTGTCGCACCGATGGTTCAAGGTGGTAGGACTTTGGTCCCTCTTCGTCTCGTTTCCGAGCAATTAGGCCTTAAAGTAAAATGGGACAAGAACACGAAGACCGTTACGATCGAATCATGATATGGTATGATATGTATATGAAACGTTAGAAATGGAGTAGAGTGCGTGGATTATCAAGCCGATGCCATCGACCGTGTCATAAAAAACGCCATCAAAGTGATGGAGGACAGCAAATACCAGATGTTCGAAATATTGGAGGCGTCGCGGCAGGAGCTCGCGTCTCTCAATCATGAACTGCAGCGGACATTAAAAGAAACGACGGAAACTTTAGAGAAGGTAGATCAGCTAGAGCTGAACTATCGCCGTTCCCGGATCCGGCTGACCGAGGTTAGCCGGGATTTTGTCCGGTACAAGGAAGAGGATATCAAGCAGGCGTATGAGAAAGCAACGCAGCTTCAGCTTGACCTCATGATCTACCGGGAGAAGGAAATGTATCTGAAGGCAAGACGAGACGAGCTGCAGAAGCGGGTTCGTAATGTAGAGAACTCGGTGGAGCGTGCAGAATCGATTGGATCTCAGATGGGCGTGGTGCTCGAATACTTGTCCGGAGAACTGGGCCAGGTTTCCCGAATCATTGAATCTGCGAAAAACAGACAGGTGATTGGCCTGAAGATTATTCTGGCACAAGAGGAAGAACGGAAACGCATATCCCGAGAGATTCATGATGGTCCTGCCCAACTGCTGGCTAATCTGGTTCTTAGGACGGAAATTGTAGAAAGAATGCTCGCGAAGCAGGAATTTAAGATGGTGCAGGACGAAATAGTAGATTTGAAGGGCCAGGTTCGCTCGAGCCTGGAGGAAATGCGAAAAGTCATTTTCAATCTGCGTCCAATGGCACTCGATGATCTAGGATTAATCCCCACACTGCGTAAATATGTGCATGATTATGAAGAGAAATCGAAAATCCGCACGATCTTCGAGACACGGGGGAAAGAGCATCGTCTCTCTTCTGCGATGGAGGCGGCCATCTACCGGTTGGTGCAGGAAGCACTTTCGAATGCTGCAAAACATGCTTACCCGACTTATGTGCTTGTTGAGATTACTTACCAGGCGCAATTGGTCAAAATCGTTGTACAGGACAATGGCCTGGGATTCAATGTCGAATTGCTGGAACAGAAAAGCAGGGACCACTTTGGGTTAATTGGCATGCGGGAGAGGGTTGAACTGCTCGAAGGGAGAATGGAGATCGATTCAGCCGAGAACCAGGGAACCAAGATCGTGATTCATATCCCGACGAACGTAGAAAAGAGAAAGGAGTAATCGGATGGAACATATGGAGAAAGAGAACGCGATTATTAAAGTATTATTAGCCGATGACCACCAGCTGTTTAGGGAGGGTCTGAAGCGGATACTGAATATGGAGGACGACATTGACGTCATCGGTGAATGCGGTGATGGAATTCAAGTGCTTGAATTCTGTAACGAAGTGAAACCGGACATCGTGCTGATGGATATTAACATGCCAACAGAGAACGGTGTTCAAGCGACCGAGAAACTACGTGAAATGTTTCCTGAGATCAAGGTTATCATACTGTCGATTCATGACGACGAAAGTTATGTGTTTGAAACGCTCCGCAAAGGAGCTAACGGTTACCTCCTGAAGGATATGGAAGCCGAGTCACTGATTAACGCGATCCGTTCGGTACATGAGGGATATGCATTTATCCATCCAAAAGTAACAGGCAAGCTGATTCAACAGCTTCGTCGGATGACTTATGTAAACGAAGCAGGCGCTATGGCGGAAAGCGGTACGCGCGAAGCGGGAGTCAAGTTTGTGGCAGGCGAGAATAACCCATTGACAAGGCGCGAAGCGGAAGTGCTCAGACTAATGGCCGAAGGCAAGAGCAACAAGATGATTGGAGAATACCTGTTCATTAGTGAAAAAACTGTAAAAAACCACGTCAGCAGCATTTTGCAGAAGATGGAAGTGGACGACCGTACGCAAGCGGTTATCAACTCGATCAAATATGGCTGGGTGACGTTGTAATCGCCGATCCGAATGCACGGACGCGTCTTACATAGGGAGGGAACTGCCAAGGGCGGTTCCTTTTTGTTATATTATAGAGCATATAAGTTTTCAGCGAGCTCAATAATTGCAACAAAAACAACATTCTAACTGTGTATTGTGTTAGAGCCGTTCCCGTCAAGTTTAGTGTGGGCTCTGGTTACATAACTGTCACCGTCCCCTCCTGATCAGCATATATTGTTGATAAGAGAAGGAGGTGAGTCTCATGGTTGCCCAATTGCTGTGGATACTCGCGGTGTACGGGATCGCTGTTGCTCTGGTTCATATCGTGCATGCCCGTCATCTTAGAAGAGCCGGTGAAGGCACGGGGCGGCGCAGGCATTATGTGCTGATCACGTCCAACCATGAGCGGCAGGTGGAATGGTATTTAAGAGCCCTTTCATGGTATGCCCTGCTGAGCGGGACGCGTGTGCGTGTCACCGTCCTTGATGACAAATCTTATGATGATACGCTGAAGATTGTCCAAAGACTGACTCATTTGTCCGGAATCGAACTGGTGTACGGGACATGGAGATCCGATGGTCAGGCATCACGGGAACCCGAGGCAGATTCGAATGAAGATGAAGTGATACGGATCGATCTGAGGCATCCGATGGAGGCAGTTCAGATTCCTTATGTACAGGGTTAGACATCAAAAAGTTGTTGTTTCAGCTCCCAGGATCATATTCATATTGTTGAAGGCGTGAAGCACACTCCGACCCCGTAGGTGAGAGGTGTGCTTTTTGCGTTTTTTCAAAAAAGTTGTTAGAGGATAGGATTGTGCGTTGGTGTTTATAAAAAAACATGTTGTGACAGGATTCGACAAAGGACATCGAAAAGGGGAGCTATTGATGATGTGACGATCCTGGCACGGAGGCGCAGCTTTAGATATGAAACGGCCGAGTGGTTCGAGTGAATATCGGCTGTCCATCTTCATGATCATGTTTCTCTCTAATAGGTTAGATATGTTGTCTAACTTAGTTCTCTACTGATAGCAATTGAAAGCAAATTGAAAGCAATGAAAAAAATGAATAGGTACATGGGCTTTCTTAAACTTACTAGTACAGTATCAGTCACATGACCTTTACCCGCTTTATATCTCTTGATATTGGAGTTGATGTCCGTGCAGATTGCTATATATGCCATTCGCACATCCGAGAAATGGGAATGTCGTCTCTCCTTAGATCTGCGAGTGGATTTTCAGTGGTGGTATGGAAAGAAGCGATGGTTGGATGAGAGTGCAAATAATCCGATATTTGTATTGTTGTCCTCCCAGATGCCGCTAGGCTGGGCTGTTGAAATTCGCGAGGAATTTCGATCCATCAATGAAATGAATGAGTGGAGTGTACGAGAGTGGCAGAACTATGTACTCCTTGGATTAAGGGGGTCTTTACTTCAAGAGCCTGAAGTCAGCAGGCCTCAGTGGGGCGCTTTGTTCAAAGAGATACAGTTGTTGAATGGAGCTCGAATAAGGTCTCTGATGGAGATGGGAAGCACTGTTGAACATGGAGCTATGTTGATGCAGCAGGCAGAGCTGCTGATTCAGTGTATGGAAGGACGAGCCTTGCTTGCAGGCGAGGTCGAGGCTCTGTTGGCGGAGGTCGCCGGGGAGGACACCGGCGACTGGCGCTCCGCGGCCCAGCTCGGCGTCCTGCTGGGCCGCCTGCGCTTGGAAGCGGGACTGGCACAGCCCGCCCCGCGCCATTCGCCCGGCTGGCTCCGCCGCCGGGCCGTGGCCCCCCGCTGCCGGCGATGCGGCAGCGAGGCCCGTAGCCGCACGGCATGCGCCGCGTGCGGCTCGGCGGCTTGCGCCTATTGCGAGGCCTGCCTCGCCATGGGGCGCAGCCGCGCTTGTGCCCTGCTGCTGCATGGCGCAGCAGGGTCGGCCGTGCGGGGCACGGCCGGGGGTTCCCCCACCGCGGCCTTGGGCCGGTGGGGGCTTAGCGCAGCGCAGAGCGCCGCCGCTGGCGCTGCGCTGCGGTTTTTGGCGGAGCCGCCCGCAGGGGGCTCCGCGGGGCTCGCCCGGTTTCTCATCTGGGCGGTGACCGGGGCCGGAAAAACCGAAATGATCTTTCCGCTTTTGCAGTCTATTCTGGATGCAGGTGGCCGCGTGTTGGTCGCTGCCCCAAGAAGGGATGTGGTGCTGGAACTTGCGCCCCGTTTATCCAAGGCTTTTCCGGAGGAGACGGTAGTTACGCTATATGGAGGAAGTCCGGATCGGTGGAAGCGAGGGAGCATCACGCTGGCAACGACGCATCAGCTTCTGCGTTTTAGGGGAGCTTTTGACCTGGTGGTTATCGATGAAATCGATGCATTCCCTTATCATAATGATCCGATGCTGGATTATGCGGCCAAGGGGGCTTGTAAAGCAGGAGGGAAATATATCTACCTGTCAGCCACCCCGCCAGCGCCGTTGCAGCGGGAGGCGGCAGCAGGCCGTTTGCCTCATGCTAAAGTACCCGCGCGTTTTCATGGTCATCCGCTGCCTGTTCCACATAAGCTTAAAATTCCCACAGTGAACCGATGCTTGCAAGAAAAGAAGCTTCCCCCGGGTTTGGTCCGTAATTTAAGTGCATCTCTTTCTCGCGGCGCTCAGGTGTTCCTGTTTGCATCCCGCATTAAGCATATCGAGCCTTTTCTGGAGCTGCTCCGCAAGGCGATTCCCAATGCACCGATTGAAGGGACATCATCCATCGATCCGAATCGGACAAGCAAAGTGATGTCCTTCCGCAACCGCGAGATTCGCTTGCTGGTGACAACGACGATACTCGAGCGCGGAGTAACGGTTCCCAAGAGTGATGTGTTTATTTTGGATGCAGACAGCGAGCTTTTTGATGAGGCCGCTTTGATTCAAATGGCTGGTCGCGCGGGTCGATCCAAGGATGATCCGGCAGGGCGGGTGGTATTTGCAGCACCCCAGTGGACTCGATGCCAAAGCTCGGCCGTTCGGCAAATCAAGGCAATGAACCGAATCGCCGGTAAAGGCGGGTATTTACGATCATTCGAGCAATTGTCGAGTGAGTAAGGGAGTAAGAACAGGGGGAATTTTACCCATGGAGTTTTAGGAACTCTAAGCGTATAGGCTGGCGCTGTTTTTGTCGGGATATGGTGACGATGACTGTTGGATGTCTTAAACTGTGAGGGCTGTAGTTGGAATACACTTCATGATCTTCAGTTCAGGATTGCTATAGTGATTGTAGAAAGATTGTGCTCTCTGGAGTAACCATCGGATGTTATGCAGTACGGTTGACTAATCTATTGAAAATTCTTGTATCTGTAAATAAATCCAACTTACCATCCCAAAAAGGAGAGGGGCTGTCGTATTTGATGTCAGACGTCTTCGCCAAACTGCTTGGTCATATGCATCGTTTGCTCAAGCCGATGAACGAAACCTGTCTCGCTTGTGGTAAAAGCGCTTCTCTTGCTCGAGAGCTTCCAGGGATATGCTATGGCTGTTCCAGGCAAATCCCTTGGATCGTTAACCCCCGGTGCCTGCAATGCGGACGGGGGATTGGTTGTCCAGACTGCAATAGGTTTGGAATGAGCATGAGCAAAAGAAGTTTTATTTTGAACCGAAGTGCGGTGACCTACGATGCGCAGATGAGGGAGTGGTTAGCACAATATAAATATCGTGGGAACGAGCGTTACGCTCCGCTTCTAGCAGAAATGCTGCTGCGCGCATATGCCTTGCTTCATAGGGAAACGAATATTCATTTACATAAAAGGGGGTTAAAGAACCCTCGAGCCGAACCATGGAATGTGCATGCCGTCACCTCGGTTCCGGTAAGTGATGAAAGGCTTCGAGAGAGGGGATTCAACCAAGCCGAAGTACTTGCCCATGGGCTTGCGTTTCGAATAAAGCTTCCTTATTTCCGGCTGCTGGAGCGGAAGCGCCACACGGATAAGCAGAGTTTCAAGAGCCGGATGGATCGGCTCAAGGATATGGAAGGGGTGTTCGGTGCAGTGCAGCACGTACCCGATGTGCTAGGGGTCATAAACAGGCAGGCCGCCAATCGCATCCCTTCTCCAGCTGGAACCTCGCATTCCCGTATGAAAGGTCCCTTTCGTATACTTTTGGTAGACGATATCTACACAACAGGAAGTACGATTAATGCTTGCGCAGAGGTTTTACGGAGTTATGAAGCAAACCTGGAGATGCCGATAGAGATCTACAGTTTAACCTGGGCCCGCTCGTAAATACCGGAAATCAGAAAAATGTGTGGATTCTCTTTTTGAACGATAGACGTAAGGCCTAAGATAAGGTAATCTAGGGGTATCAAAGGTTCTATGTGGCATGGAGGTTGTTGAGCATGAATCTGGGGAATTGCCCTCGGTGCGGCAAGTTATATACCGTTAATATTCGGGAAATGTGTCAGGATTGCATGAAGGTTATTGAAAAAGAATACGAGAAATGCGCAACCTTCCTTCGTGAGCAAAGAGGTGCTACCATTCACGAGGTCTCTGAGGCTACGGAAGTATCCATGAGGCAGATTACGAAGTTTATCAAGGAAGGCCGGATCTCGATTGCGAACGCGCCCAACATGGCTTACCCTTGCGAAGTATGCGGGACGTTGATTCGCGAGAGCAACATGTGCGAGTCCTGCCGGACGCGATTAACGAGAGAACTTAGGCAGGCGGCTGCAGGAGACCAGGAACATCAGCCTGGGTCCGGAAAAGATAGAGAGACTTACCGCGCAGTAGATAAACTGCGCAAATACTAACTTTTGAACTATTAACAATGTTTCATATCCGACCGATAAACTTAGTAAAGCTTATCGGTCTTTTATTTTAAGTGAGGTGATTTGACGTGAAGATTAACGAATCGGGACGTGTGAACGGCATCAATTCGTATCAACGGAATATTGAATCTCGGGAGATGCAGCATATCGATAAGAAGAAGCGCCGCAAGGATGAAGTATCTATCTCACCGGAGGCGATGGAACTGAGTGCACAGAGTAAAGTACAGGATCCGGAGCGCGCGGAGAAAATTCAGCGTTTGAAGGAATCCGTAGCTAATGGTACTTATGAGGTGCCCGTCGACCGTTTGGCGGACAAATTGCTCCCGTATTTTCAATCCTACAATAAATCAGGTGAATCCAAGTGAGTGCTAGAACCATTATCGAATATATGAAGCGTCAGGATGAGCTGCATGAGCAGCTCATAGAGGCAGGGAAAGATAAAAGGCAAGCCATTTTGGATAATGATGTGGAACGTCTTACAGCGGTCATGACCAAGGAGAACCGCCTGCTGAAGCAGGTGGCGGAAACGGAAGCACTGCGTCAAGGCGCCGCAGATGATTTTTTACGTGAGAAGGGCATCCGCTCCCAGCTTCAGCTGACGGTTACCGAAATGACTCGTCTTGTATTTAATCCGGATGAAAAAACAGAGCTGCAGGATGTGCAGGAGCAATTAATGGACAGGCTCATGGAACTCAAGGAACTGAATGCCATCAACCGCGAGTTGATCGAACAGTCCCTGGCGTTCATTGACTACAGTTTGAACTTGTTAGTCAGCCGTCCTGAGGATGATTTGCTATATCAACATCCGAAGCATCAAAATCCGGCCGGCAAAGGCCGAAGCATGTTTGATACCAGGGCATAAGCAGAAAGGAAAATGTACGATGAGATCTACATTTCATTTGCTCGAAATCGGAAAGAGGGGCTTGATTGCCCAGCAAGCTGCGATTAACACAGCTGGTCATAACGTTACGAATGCTAATACGCCGGGTTACTCTCGTCAGACCACGCGCTTGGTTGCGGCCAATCCTATCGCTTTTCCAGGAATGCAGCGTTCCCAAGCGGCCGGTCAGCTCGGGATGGGTGTCGAGGCAGATAGTATCAGACGGGTGCGGGATTTCCTGCTGGATATCGAGTACCGCAACCAGAATACCAATCTGTCGACGTGGAGCGTACAGCAAGAGACGCTTTCGAATATTGAGGGGATTTTTAATGAGCCTTCCGACAGCAGCTTGAGCGCAAGCATTGCGGAGTTCTGGACCGCCTGGCAGACATTGAGCAAAAACCCGAGTGATACCGATTTGTCGGCCCGTATGGCAGTTCAGCAGAAAGCTATCGCATTGACCGAGACGTTTAACCATATATATTCCCAGCTGGACACGCTCAGCAATAATCTGACTTCTCGTATTGACACTAAGGTTGCTGAAGCCAACAATTATATCGACCAAGTTGCAGAATTAACCCAGAGTATTAAACGGATTGAGGGTCTTGGCGATAACGCGAACGATATGCGCGACAAGCGGGACCTGCTGATTGATCAGCTCTCCTTGCTTGGGAACGTGAATGTAACCGAGACCGGGGATGTCTATCAAGTGACGTTTGGTAATCAGGTAGTGGTGGACGATATGACCTCCACGCCGATTACGAATGCCATAGCGGGGACATTAACCGGTGGAGAAATTGCTGGATATGTAACCTCCCGAGATGTGCACGTTCAAGGGTATATCACCCAGTTGAATATTATGGCCAACACATTGGCTACCGGAAAAGTAGAAGTTACCCTGCCGGCTGGAACGATTCTCCCTCCAGGCGTGAACATTCCGAATGCGGTAATGGATGCGAATAATCCTCGTAAACTTGCGGTGGATACCAAGCATACTGTAGACGGACTTAACGGATTACATAAACTCGGTTACACCTTGAACGAACCTGCTACCACAGGAAGTGACTTCTTTGTATCTGCCAATGGAGGTCCAATTACAGCAGGGAATATGAGGCTCAGTCAGAATATCCAATCCGATTTGAAAAACATCGGCGCGTCTTTACGGACCGAAATGAAAACAAATCCGGATGGAACAACATCCGAGGTGGTCCTGAAAGGTAACGGCGGCATGGCGCTTCTGATTGCCGGCTTGTCTGAACGTACATTTAGTTTTAATCCAAACAACAGCAACGGTGCAGTAACGGATATTACGAATTTTGAAGGATATCTCCAGTCTGTTATCTCCAAATTAGGTACGGATAGCAGCAACGCCATTAAGATGGTGGAGAACGGTACACTGCTGGTGGAACATGCAGATACACTCCGTCTATCCATTAGCAGTGTGTCACTAGATGAGGAAATGTCCGATCTCATCCGCTTCCAGCATGCATACAGCGCATCTTCACGTGTAGTTACTACCATCGACGAGATGCTGGACAAATTAATTAACGGTACCGGCATCGTCGGCAGAGTAGGAGGAGTAAATTGTGCGCATAACCCAATCTATGATGACCAGCTCCATGATGAGTGGTCTCCAAGGCAACTATCGCAGACTGGATAAATACCAGGAACAAATGATGACCCAGCGCCGTATTAACCGTCCTTCCGACGATCCGGTCGGTGTAGCCGCTGCTCTCCAATACCGTGGCCAGATCACGGCAACAACGCAGTTTGAGCAAAATGCGGAGGATGCAGACTCGTGGCTTAAATATGGGGATACCGTCATGACGGAAGTCACACAGATCATCCAAAAGCTTTCAGAACTTGCGGTGCAGGGTGGAACAGACACGGTTCCCGCAGATGCTCGGGAGAATATTGCTGCAGAAGTAGAACAGTTATATCAACAGCTTGTTTCCCTTGGCAATTCGCAATTCAAGGGGAAATATATTTTCAACGGTGAGAGAACCGATGAGAAGCCATTTCCTGATGATCCAACACAAACTGCTTATGCCCTGGATAATGGTGAAGTGAGGTATCAAGTTGGTGCTGGAATCACGGTGTCTGTGAATACACCTGGAGAGCAAGTGTTTGGTGCATTTGGAGATGCGTCTGGGATATTTGTAGTTGTTGATAATTTTAAGAAGGCATTGTTGGCTAATGACACGACTGCTATACAGAATTCCATTACAAATCTCCAGAAGAATCTGGAGACAACCATTACTGCTCAAGCTGAAATGGGTGGAAAACAAAATCGACTTGAGTTCACGCTAAGTCGGTTGGGTGATTTAAATATTAATTATATGGACCTGCAATCGAAAATAGAGGATGCGGATATATCTAAGGTTATTATTGATTTAAAAACTTCGGAGAGTGTATATCAGGCATCATTGGATACGATGGCTCGCATCATTCGACCTAGTTTACTTGATTTTTTGAGATAGGGGTGGTTAGATGAATATCCCTCGAATTCAGATTCAACAGGGTTATTCCCAGGTTGGTCTGCAAACCTCAAAAGGACAGCAAAGCATTGAGCAGTCTCGCCCCGTGCTTAATATGTCACAAAAACAGGCGTCTTTAGAAATGAAACAATCCAATGGTAAGTTGGAGATTGATTCGCGTAAAGCTTGGTCTGCGCTTGGAAAGGCTAGATTTGAAGAGGTGACTGATAGGATTGCTCAAGTGTCGCTTCAGATCTCTATGGAGAATATTGCAGAGATGGCTCAAAACGGAGATCGGATGATGGCTTTTCATAAGGGGGGCAATGTATTTGCAGATATAGCTCGGCAAAATGCATTTAAAGAACGCCCTATAGAAATCGCGGGAGAACCTAACTATGACAACGTGGATGTGACGTATAATCCGGGTCAGGTACAAGTAGAGTATATCCCAGGTAATGTTAATATTAATCCTGAGGTTCATAAACCTGTAATTGATTATTATCCTGGTAAGGTGAATCCATATCTTATCAGACAAAACTTTATATTTATGTCGGCTACAGGCAGACAACTGGATGCAGTGGTCTAGTGTAGCAGCTACAATAGCTATAATGAGAATTCATTATAGCTATTATTGTTAGACGAGGAGGAATATTAATGTTTATACTCACCAAAAGATTTGGTCGAATTGAAATAGAAGAGAAGCAGGTCATATCATTTACAGGACCTATATTGGGGTTTACAGAATCAAAGTATGTAGTTTTGCATCAGAAGGATGATGAGAATCCCTTTGATTTTTTACAATCGACTGAAAATGAGAATTTGACTTTTATTGTAATAAATCCATTTCATTTTTTTGAGGATTATGAAGTTAATATTGATTCTCAATGGTTAGAGTCTTTGGACATCCAGAATGATAAGGATGTTGATATATTGGTTATTGTTACAGTTCGCAATGCTGAGGATATAACCTGTAATTTGAAGGCTCCAATTTTGTTGAACAATAAAAATCAACTTGCAGCACAGATTATCTTGGATCATAGTGAATATTCTACTCGACATCCATTGTTTGAAAAAGCGAAAGGGGAAGGTAGCAATGCTGATCCTATCGAGGAATAAAGGCCAGAAAATAATGCTAAACGATAACATTATACTTTCAGTTATCGAAATAAACGGCGATCAAGTAAGAATTGGGATTGAAGCGCCCCCAAACGTAACTATATACCGTGAAGAAATCTATGACGCGATACAGCGTCAAAATAAAGATGCGGTTGAATTTACTGAGGATATACATAATATCCTCCAGAAGGTCACGACACAAAAGAATAAATAATTTTTATTGAAATTAATAATTTGCTATAAACATAATCAGTTGAACGCCGATATATATAATATGGTTCGGTAGACATAGTAGTGACGGCCGCATGCTATGTTCCGATCACAATAGGGTGAAGCAAGGATGCAATCACCAACACATTCCAAGGAGGAATTTTCACATGCGTATTAACCACAATATCAGTTCTTACAACACACAGCGTCAACTGACTTTTAACAACACACAACAAGGCAAATCTTTAGAGAAGTTGTCTTCAGGTTACAGAATCAACCGTGCCGCTGATGATGCTGCAGGTCTTGCAATCTCTGAGAAAATGCGTAACCAAATCCGTGGTTTGGAACAAGCTAACAAGAATGCTCTGGATGGTATCTCTCTGATCCAAGTAGCAGAAGGTGCATTGAATGAAACTCATGCTATGCTGCAACGTATGGCTGAATTGTATGTTCAAGGTGGTAACGAGACCCTGACTACTTCTGATGCAGATAAGATTGACTCTGAAATTGCCCAATTGTCTGCTCAAATCGACAGCATTGCTACCCAAACTCAATTCAACGGTAAAAAACTAATTGCTGCTGACGTAACTGGTAACCTTACTTTCCAAGTAGGAGCGAACGCGGGGGAAACAATTACTGTTGCTTTGCAAAAAGCTGATGCTGCAACACTTGGTGTTGACTTTACTTCATTAGGTTCTTTGGCTACTACTCCTACCAATGCCACGGCTAACGCAGCATTGACTAAAGTTCAGGATGCCATTAACGATGTATCCAAAATCCGTTCTGATCTGGGTGCTGTTCAAAATCGTCTCGAGCATACAGTCAACAACCTGGGTACAACTGCAGAGAACTTGCAGGCTGCAGAATCCCGCATTCGTGACGTAGATATGGCTAAAGAAATGAGCACATTTACGAAGAATAATATCTTGCAACAAGCAGCTACAGCTATGTTGGCGCAAGCTAATCAACAACCTCAAGGTGTACTGCAATTGCTTCGCTAATCTCTTAATTAGGATGGGCCGGCCGGTTTTCCGGCTGGCTTTTTAATATTTTACTGGAGGGAATAGATATGAGAATATCAGGGGATTCAACCCAGCCTTCCTTTTCTTCTTATAGACGCTCGGAGAATAAAATTCCAAATCAGGTGGCAGAGCATCAACAATTGGATACTGTTAGTGTAGATGCTGGCCTATTTCAGGACAAGGAATTAAATCAGCTTGTGGAAAAGTACAACCAAACGCTGCAAGAGAATGGGACTGCGTTGAAGTTTAGTATACATGACAAAACTCGCTCAATTGTTGTTAAGGTCGTTGATATCAAGACAGAAGAAGTACTAAGGGAAATCCCTCCTGAGAAAATTATTGATTTGGTTTATAACCTGTGTGAGAATTTGGGGATTTTTATTGATAAAAAAGCATGAAAGGGGTTGAATTTAAAAGATGAGCAACATTTCCAGTCTTTACAACCCGATAAGGTATACAGGTTTAAGCTCTGGTATGGATATCGATAACATTGTCAAAAATCTAATGCAGGTTGAGCGTCTGCCTCTTCAAAAGTTAACACGTCAAAAAATCAGTTTAATCTGGCAACGCGAGGATTATCGTACTATGAATACGGCTTTAACCTCATTTCGAAAAGCGGCTGAAGGTTTGCGTTTTGGTAGTTCTTTCGAGACGAAGCAAGTCGTATCAAGTAATCCAAATGCTGTGGACGTTACTGGATCTAGCGGCGCCTCCGAGGGGTTTAATACAATTAAGGTGTTGAATCTAGCAACTTCTGCATCACTTACTGGCAAAGCATTAGCTGCAGACACTAAGACTGACGCGGTAGTGAATACAGGTGGAGATATCACCATTAAGGGACCAAAGGGTACTTCCACAACAATATCGATAACATCTGGAAGCTCATCCATAGATTCTATCATTAAAGACATTAATGCTCAAACAACGGTAACTGGTGTAAAAGCTAACTATGATACCAATACTAAGAGACTTTTTCTGACCACCGATGTTACAGGCGTTAAGTCGGAGATTACTGTCACTGATAATAGCAATGCCTTTAAATCGATATTTAATATGGATTCATTAACAAGTAATGGTATTAATGCGAAATTTGAATTTAACGATGCTGTAGGTGTTAATGCGCTTGAGAGTGAAACGAACAATTTCACATTAAACGGACTCACCATAAATTTAAAAGCTCCGACAACAGAACCTGTTTCTGTTACGGTATCGAAATCTAACACAGTTGTGTTCGATAAGATCAAAGAGTTCGTTAATCAATACAATACCATCGTAGATCAGTTTCAATCAGTGACCAGCACAAAGAAAGACCGTTCCTATCAGCCACTTCTGGATGAAGAAAAATCACAAATGACAGATAAGCAAATCGAACAATGGGAGGCAAAAGCTCGTCAAGGATCACTTTATAATGATTCGACATTAAAGGGAGCGCTGGATGAATTCCGTGTTGCATTCCGGGAACCGTTAGAAGGGTCTACTTATAAGTTCCTTAGTGAGATAGGAATAAAGGTAATGTCCGACCCCAGGCATAATGGTAAATTAGAAATTGATGAAGAAAAGTTAAAGAAGGCATTAACAACGAATCCAGATGCAGTTAAAGATTTATTTACTAAGCCTTCCAGTACTGTTGGTGATACGGCTGAAAATAAAAAACAACGATTATCAGAGCTTGGTTTTGCAGAAAGATTATACGAATCAATTAATAATCAAATAAACAAGATTAACAAAAGAATTGGGATGGGATCCGTAGAGTCAATTGATGATAGTATTCTAGGTAAGGATTTGAAAAGAATTAACGAGCGTGTGTCAGATTTGCAACGTCGATTAACAGACGTTGAGAACCGCCATTATAAGAAATTTACTATGATGGAACAAGCCTTGCAAAAATTAAATAATCAAGGTTCATGGCTATCTTCGCAGCTTTCATCATTGTAACAAAGAATAATAGTAAAGAATGGAATGATAGAACTTATGCAAACTAACATACAAGATAAGTATTTAAAGGTTCAGGTTGAGACAGCTTCACCAGGAGAACTCACTCATCTATTGTATCAAGAGCTGGTTCGTACTTTAATGAGAGCTCGACAAATGGTTATCCAAAAGGATTATCAAATAAGTAATGAGCTTCTCCATAAGGGTAGAAGCATTTTATTTGAACTCATGTCTACTCTGGATATGAAATACGATATTTCAAAAGACTTGTATGCGTTGTATGAGTTCTACGCCAAGTGTATAGCTGAAGTTATTATTAATCATGAAATCGATATGCTAGATGAAGTGATTGATTTTGCAAAGGGTATGTATGAAACATGGAAACAAGCGCTCCAGATTGTAAAAGGCGGGAGTGCAGAATGAGTGAGAATGTGCTGGAATTACTTCAGAGATTGAAAGAGCTCTATATGGATGTAATGAAGGGGGATTCTCTCGAAATTTATTCAACCCGCCAGAATGAAATGGATGCGTTATTTACTCTTATTCAAGACCATCAAATGGATGATAATGCGAAACCTCTTTTACAGGAATTGGAGCTGATTAATAGATTGTTGGTTCAGCAAATCACCTCTGAAAGAGAGATTTTAGCTCAGGAGCGAAGATCATTTGAAAGACAAAAAGCTGGTGTCGAACAATATTCCAGCTTCGCCGTAAAGCAGCATGAGTCTTATTTTATCGATAAGAGAAGTTGAAGAAAATTAAATATAGGAGGAACGCAAGTGAAGAAACAGGCAAGCAAATTAACTTCTTTGTTCTTAGTGCTTTTTATACTGATGGGTATATATCCGTTAGGAGCTCAAGCTGCTGAAAATTATGTATCCGTAACCAAATCGGTTAGTCCTACAACGATAACTACTGAAGAAGAAACATTAGTGACCCTAAATATTAAAGGTACACCCCCAGTAAATGTTATCAGGCCGAATGATGTGATTTTAATTATTGATAGATCGGGTAGTATGAATGACGAGAATAAAATGCAGAGTGCAATTAATTCTGCCAAAGGGTTCATAGATCTTATGGACTTAAGCAAACATAAAGTAGGTATAGTGGACTATAGCTCTGCTAACAATATTAGCTCATTTCCCCTTAGTACTGACAAAGAGGCCGTTAAGAACTATGTGAATGGTTTAAGAGCAAACGGAGGGACAGCAACAGGAGATGCTATTAAAAAGGCAAGGGAGTTGTTGGTTAATCACCGTCCGGATGCTCAGCCGGTTATTGTTTTGCTAACGGATGGCGATGCAACAGAGCCTAATGGAAATGCATATAACTATGCGCTTACGAATTCTAATGAGGCCAAACAAGAAGGCATAGTTTTTTATACGATTGCTCTTCTTAATACCAATGCCAACCCAGATACTAGTGGCCCTAACTTACTTCTGAAACAAATGGCCACCACCTCACATCATCACCATTTTGTACTTGGATCTGTAGGGTTAGGAGATATTTATGCAGCTATTGTCCAAGAAATTGGTTTAGCTAGTGCTTATGATGTTGTGGTTAATGATATCGTTTCTCCTCAATTTGAGATTGTTCCAGGGTCATATGATACCAATATTCCGAAGCCAATAGTGAATGGGAATACATTGAGATGGGACTTTTTAGAACTTAAAACGGACACGTTGACATTTACTTATAAAATTCGTCATAAATCAGACCAACCAGTAGGTACATTTAGAGTTTCGACTCCAGATTCTTCTATAATATATAAAGACTATACTGGAACAGAAAGAAAGATTAATGTACCAACTGAGAATGTTACCGTTACATACCCGAAACCAACTTTAAATAAGATTGAACCAGAGTCCGGACATGTTAACGGCGGTGAATCTGTCGTGATTACTGGAACAAATTTTAGACCGAATCCAATTGTGAAGTTTGGAGTGGCTAATGCTTTAAATATCCAATATATTAGTCCGACAGAAATTCGTGTTGAGGCACCGGCGGGTAATCAAGGCACAGTTGATCTTACCGTAATGAACGAAGATAGACAACAGGTACAAGCAAAGTATCTGTACTATGCTGATCCTATTGTAACAGCCATAACCCCTTCTAGTGGAGCGATGGGTGGAGGAGAGAAAGTAACAATTTCTGGTCAGTATTTCCTGAATGGTCTAAAAGTAAAAATCGGGGAAAATGAAGCCAAATCCGTGATATATAAAAGTAGCACGAGTTTGACAGTTACTGTGCCAAAATCTTCGTTAGCAGGATCAGTGGATGTCAAAATTGAAAATCCTGATGGTAGAAGTGTCACAGTTCAAAATGGTTATACTTATATTGCTCCTTTAAAGCCAACAATAGAAAGTCTATCACCAAATCAAGGCCAGCTTGTAGGTGGTGAAAATGTTGTTCTAAAAGGAACGAATATTGAGGCTGGTGCAAAACTTTATTTTAATGATGTATTGGTTAATTTGTCAATTGTAGATAACACTGAGGCTAGATTTCGTGCACCAGCCTGGTCTGTAGCAGAGAAAATCAATGTGCGATTAGTTAACCTAAGTGGAGAAGAGGCATTGCTTCCGGAAGGGTATACCTACTTGAAGCCACCTGCACCTCCAGCACCAACAATTGAAAAAGTGACTCCAAATAGTGGTCAACTGAAAGGCAACGAACTGGTAACCTTGACAGGTACTAATATTAAGACAGGTGCTAAATTGTTTTTTAATGATGTTGAGGTAGGAGCTACAGTTGTTTCAGAAACTGAAATGCGTTTCCGTACTCCAGCATGGGCTGTTGTTGAAGCAGTAGATATTAAAGTTATTAACCCTGATCTTCAAGAGGCATCATTGGTCAAAGGATATAACTATCTGTCACCTCCAGGACCAGAATTGACCAGCCTAACACCTAATGAAGGTTTAATCGAGGGTGGCTTGAATGTATCGATTAAAGGGTCCAATTTTGTTAATGGAGCAAGAGTATACTTCAATACTAAAGAGATCTCGACTACATTTGTTTCAGATACTGAGCTCAAGATTAAGACTCCAGCATGGAGCACTGATGAGATAGTGAGTGTGAGTATCGTGAATCCAGATGGGCAAGAGGTTTTACTGAGTGATGGATTTACTTATATTAAACCAGTTTTACCAGAGGGACCGGCTATAACAGCAATCACACCTAATCAAGGGGAAATCAAAGGAAGTGACTTAATTACTGTAACAGGTACAAATTTTGTCGCTGGCTCAAAAGTTTTTCTGAATGATATCGAAATCTCGACATCTTATACCTCTAGTACAGAACTAAGATTTCGTACACCAGCCTGGCCGATTGCTGAAACAGTAGATGTTAAGGTTGTGAGTCCTAATAAACAGGAGGCAATAGTTGTTAAGGGTTTCACTTATACAGAGCCAGCTAAAGCTCCAGCACCTACATTGACAAGCGTTAGCCCAAGTAAAGCCCTCACTACTGGAGGAGATTTAATTTCAGTAACCGGTAGTAATTTTGTCAATGGTGCTAAAATCTATCTAAATGATACTCTATTATCGGCTTCGTTTGTTTCGAATACAACATTGAGATTCAGAACTCCGGCATGGAACCTTGCTGAGATTGTAGATGTTAAGGTAGTGAATCCCGATGGAGGAGAAGCTATTTTAGTAGATGGATTTACTTTCGAAAAGCCTGTAATTAATCCTCCAAAAATAACGAGTGTGGATCCGAATACAAGCCTGCTGACTGGTGGTACATTGGTGTACATCAACGGAAGTGATTATAAGGCAGGTGTGAAACTGTATTTGAATAGTACAGAGGTGCCAGTTTCCTTACTGTCTGATAAAATGTTGCGTTTCCGTGCCCCTGTGTGGTCTGTTGCCGAAACAGTTGATTTGAAGGTTGTAAATCCAGATCTTCAGGAAGCTGTGGCAACACAAGCATTTTCATTCACGGAACCTCCGAAGCCGGCAGCACCTACTATAGCTAGTATTAGTCCAAATACCGGTCCATTAGATGGAAACAACTATGTATATATCAAGGGTGAACATTATC
The DNA here is from genome assembly GCF_000193415.1 of Paenibacillus vortex V453. Taxonomy (NCBI): domain Bacteria; kingdom Bacillati; phylum Bacillota; class Bacilli; order Caryophanales; family Paenibacillaceae; genus Paenibacillus; species Paenibacillus vortex. The sequence goes on along the minus strand of NZ_ADHJ01000055.1, from coordinate 100,351 downwards.
AGGCAGGTGTAAAAGTGACCTTTGGAAGTGTAGAAGCTAAAAATGTTACATTGCTTGATGCTGCTCAAATCCGTGTATTGGCTCCAGCTGTAAGTAATATCGGTTCTGTTGATGTTAAAGTAACAAATCCAGATGGACAGTTTGCGATTGTTTCGAGTGGTTACACTTATCAGGAAACACCGATTACGATAAGCAGCATTTCGCCAAATAAGGGACCATTAGCTGGAGGTCAACTAGTTTATATTTATGGCTCGAATTTTAAAACAGGGATGACGATGCAAGTGGATGGTAAGTCTCAAACATTTGAACTGTTAGGTGCTGGTTCGATTCGTTTCAGATCACCAGCAGGTACAAGTGCTGGCGATGTTCCAATTGTATTGACAAGTGCTGGCGGTGTAACAGTTTCTACTACTTACACTTATGAGGCCCCACCACAACTCCCAGCTCCTACAATAACGTCAATTAGTCCTGACCGTGGGCCGTTGTCAGGAGGAGCTCTTGTATATGTGTATGGAAGTAATTTCCGTGCAGGTATCACTGCAACCTGGGGGGGAACGAATTTGGCCGTTTCGTATCTTAGTACTGGATCCATTCGATTTAGAGTGCCGGCAGGGACCGTTCCTGGACCTGTCGAACTCAAGCTAACCAACACAGATCAACAGTCAGTATCTATTAATTACACTTATGAATAATCCATTAAGCTATATTTGTTAAATGAATATCTTCTGTTTTTGGTTTGACATTTGTTTGGTAGTAATGTCACTAAGTACTCAAATTTCATATTAAAGCAACTCTAAAATATCAGGGTGCCTTTTAGGCGCCCTGATTATCTTTAAAATAAAGGAGGTATCCTAATGAAGCTTCCTGTATCATTATGCATGATTGTAAATAATGAACAGAAATTTATTAAAGATTGTCTAGACTCCGTAAAGGAATTTGTTTCAGAAATAGTGATTGGAGATACTGGATCCACTGACATGACGGAAAGTATAGCTAGGGAACATGGCGCCACAGTATTCAGAATGGATTGGAAGAATGATTTTGGAGATGCGAGGAATTCTGTATTGGAGAGGGCGTCTATGCCCTACATCTTTGTTATGGATGCTGATGAGCGTTTAAATCAATCTAGTTCTGATCAACTCATGAAATTCTTTGAATACGAAACTATTAATCCTGGTAGAGTTGTTATAAAAAATATAGTACATGATAATGATATAACATTTGGACAAGCTACACGAATATTCCCCAACCTACCAGATTACCGTTATAATGGACGAATACACGAACAACTTCAATATCAAGGGAATACACCCAAAAGTTCTCAAACCAATATCATCATCGATCATTTAGGTTATAAAGACGAAATAATGATTGAAAGACAGAAAATTCAGCGAAATTTAACTATATTGACTGAAATGGAAAAATCATCACCACATGATCTCTATGTAATTTATCAGATTGGAAAAACTCAATTTGTTGCAAAAAACTATCCCGAAGCAGTTAGATATTTGGAGAAAGTATTAAAATCAATACCATTAAATTCTTTGACAAGCTCTACTTATGCTTCAAGTGCGTGGCTCACTTTATGTTATTCCTTGTATTATATGAAAAGTTTTAGTCTTCTGAATAAATATATTGAAGAAGGCATTGAAATTTTCAGTGATTATACCGATTTATACTTTATATATGGTTTATCGTTAACTTCCATGAACCATCCTGACGCTATTAAAATGGTGCCGTCAGTATTTAATTATTGTTTGCAACTGGGAGAAGCTGATTCGACTAAATATGAAACTACAATGGGAGTTGGCAGCTATAAAGCTCATTATAACCTTGGAGTCTATTGGGAAATCATTGGTGAGATTGATAAAGCTTATTCTCATTATTTATTTGCCGTCCAACAAGGGTATCAAATTGCGGGTGCCAGGCTGAAATTGTTGTCAAGATAGGAGAGAAGATATGAGTAAACCATCCATAAGCCTGTGTATGATAGTGAAGAATGAGGAGAGATTTCTTGCACGCTGTTTAAAGAGTGTACAGGGTTTAGTAGAAGAAATTATTATTGTAGATACTGGATCAACAGACAATACAAAAGAGATCGCTGAGTGTTTCGGCGCTAAAATATACACATTCGAATGGGTAAATGACTTTTCAAAGGCACGCAATGAGGCAATAAAGTATGCACAGAGTGATTATGTTTTAGTTCTAGATGCAGATGAATATTTAGAAAGTGCGGACCAGATACTATTACTTCTAGAGTCTCTTGAAAAAGATATTTATTTTTTAAGTATAAAAAGTTTCTTGAGAGGCGGTATTAGTACAATACATCCCGTAATACGTTTGTTTAGAAACGTACCAGAATTAAAATTTTTCGGAAGAATACATGAGCAAATCATAATTCCGGCAGACTCTCTTTTTACACAAGATCACTTAGAAGTAATGATCAATCACGATGGTTATATGAAAGATGTTATAACTGAGAAAAATAAAGAGCAACGGAATTTGAAAATATTGTTAGAGGATTTGGAAGAGCAAGAAACGGGATTTGGATTATTTAACTTAGGTATTCAGTACAAAATGATGGGGCAATATGAACAGGCTATTAAAACGTTTGAAAAGGCCTTTCCTCTAAGTATGGAATATAGCTATATCTGCAAGTTAATTACTAGTCTAATACAGTGTTACATGGAGTTAGAACAATTCGATAAAGCTCTAGTAATATGTCATGAATCGATTGAAGCTTATCCCAATTATACTGACCTATATTATTTGCAAGGACAAATTTATGAGTCTCTTCATTATATTAATGATGCAAGTGAGAGTTTTAACCATTGTCTTAAGATTGGAGTATGTAAGGAACCATGAGTTAATGACTTTTCATGGAGTGGGGAGTTATATGGCTTTAACTTCCTTGGCAGGAATCTCCTTAAGAAAAGGAGACATGACCCAAGCCATTCAGAAGGTAACGGATTCATTAGGAATTAATAAGCATTATATGCCGTCAATCAAGTTATTGTTGGATATTACAAAGAATACATCATTCAAGGATGCTTTCGAATTTATTTCTAAAACATGGGAGATATCTTCGCTAGATGATTTAAAAGAGATGATTGGTGTTCTATATAAATTACGTCATCCACTACTTTATGGATTTTGTGAGTTATACAATCACAATGTTGACAAATCTATATTAGCTGCAGGTTATTTATATAGCAAACGGTATAATGAAGCAGCAAGTATATGGTATGAAATTGAGCACATTGTGGATGTAGATGAATTAGAAGACGTGATGCTTTGTTCGATCCTGACGAAAGACAAAGTATTAATTCAAAAATATAAACATAAATTTTCTTTACGGGAGAAAGACTATAAACTTATTATTCGATGCCTTGAACGAGAAGAACTAAATAATAATCATTGGGCTAAAGATTTAGAACAGCTATTAGTAAGATTTTTTGAAAAACTAATACAGTTACATGAATTCGATACGATAGATTATTTTGTTAGTCAGATGACTTCGTATAATCTACAATTCAGTTTTGCTAAGATTTTGGCGAATTATGGTTTTAATGACATTGCTATTAATATAATGGACTTGCAGTTGCCGAATGTTGACAGGGACGCATTAGTATGGATAGCAGATCAGTTAGCTGCGGTGGGGAATTACAACGAGAGTATGCGTTTTTATGAATTTGCAAACGAACAAGAATCTACATTTAATGTACTTGAGAGCATGTACCAAATATGCATAAAAAATAATGACAGCTATAAGCTGTTTAATTTAATTCAAGCGATGAAAAATTCCACACCAAAATCAAAATGGGCAAACAAACTAGAACATTATAATTTTTTGAGTAGATGAGGAAGCATATGGGATGGAGGATTATCGATTGAAAACGAGCATAGTAATACTAACATATAACCAACTTAACTATACAATTCAATGTATAGAGAGTATTCGTCAATATACCAATTCAGGTACTTATGAAATTATTATTGTAGATAATAACTCCACAGATGAAACTAGACAATGGCTATCGCAACAGTCAGACATCATAACCATTCTTAATGATAGTAATTTAGGATTTCCTAAGGGTTGTAACCAAGGCATTGAAGTAGCTACTGGAGATTATATACTTCTATTAAACAATGATACAGTGGTCACAGAAAATTGGTTAAACAATATGCTGTATTGCATAAACAGTGATGAGCGATTCGGAGCGGTTAGTTGTATTACTAACAACTGTTCGTATGCACAAACAATTCCTGTATCTTATAACAATCTACATGAGATGCATGCATTTGCTGCGGGCCATAATGTCCCAGATCAAAGTAAGTGGGAACAACGCCTTAAACTAATCGGATTTTGTTACCTTATCAAAAGATCTGTCGTAGATGAAATTGGTTTATTAGATGAACGCTTCACACCTGGCAACTATGAAGATGACGACTATTCACTTAGAATCCGCAAAGCAGGCTATAAACTTGTGTTATGTAAGGATACCTTCATTCATCATTACGGGAGTGTATCTTTTCGAGAAGATTCTTCTTATAGCAAATTAATGAAAGTTAATGCCAAGAAGTTTGAAGAAAAGTGGGGGTTTAATCCTATTTATTCTCAGAATATACGATTTGAAATCATAAACATGATGAATAGCGATCCTGAAGCCCCATTAAATGTTTTAGAAGTAGGATGTGCTTGCGGGGGTACACTTATGAATATCAAGCATCGATATCCAAATAGCAATCTATACGGTATAGAGATAGATGAGGCTGCTTCATCGGTTGCATCTATGATAGCTGATGTTCGGAATTATGATGCTGAACGAGGATTAATGGAATATGATGATAACTTCTTTGACTATATCATTCTTGCGGATGTACTTGAACATCTTTATGATCCATAGGAAAGTATTGAGGAATCTGAAAAGATTTTTGAAAACAGATGGCAAGTTATTGGTTAGCATTCCGAACCTTATGCATTACACTGTAATTAATGGTCTTCTAGAAGGGTCCTTTACTTATACAGAAGCAGGTATACTTGATCGAACACACGTAAGATTCTTTACGCTTCATGAACTGAAGAAGATGATATTACAGTCTGGGTACTATAAACTCGATATTGCTGCTAAGACTTTGTCTAATCAAAGCAAAGGCATAACCGATAGATTGTCCGGGATAGTGAGCCCGGCAGTTATGGAGCAGTTTAATGTCTATCAATACTTAGTAAGTGCGAAAAAGCATGATCTAGACGAGACTTTTGAGTATATTATGGATCACACCGAGGAGACTCAAATCATTGTCAACAGGGTTAGTGCTTATACTGCAGATGAGGTAATCCAGTCCGTATTACTATCGGTAAATGAGAACCAAGCGGAGTTATTAAACACCATTGGAGTATCCCACTTTTCTGTAGGTTCATATGAAAAAGCACTGCCATTTTTTGAAAATGCATTTTATTTAGACAATAATAACGAAGAGGTACTTTACAATATTTCTTATTTTTTATGTTTCATAGGCGAATCATCAAATGCGAGCCAATTTATAGATCGTCTGAGGGAAGTTAACGAAAAATCGTATAATCAGCTTCTGGAGGTAATAAAGGATTTTGCTCAATAAAAATCTGTATTCATTACCTGTTTCACCCCCACCCTCCCCGGGTAAATAAACCTAAACCTAATTTTGTCCGCCTTTTTTACGCCTGCCAACTCAGTCGTGGAGCCAAGTCGACATTTTTCTGTTTTTTCTGCAGCAGAAAACCTTTTTCTTGGTAATTGACACTGGATTGGACGGGTGCTATAGTCGGAAATGTGGACAATTAGTGTCACACTTTATTTGACAATGAAGGGAATGTTAGTGCATGCAAGGTAAAGTTAAATGGTTCAACGCAGAGAAAGGTTATGGCTTCATCGAGACTGAGGACGGCGGCGACGTATTTGTACACTTCTCCGCGATTCAATCCGAAGGCTTCAAGACTCTTGAAGAAGGACAATCCGTAGAATTCGAGATTGTTGAAGGCGCTCGTGGCCCGCAAGCTGCTAACGTAATCAAAATCTAATCATCCCGGCATAGCCGACCTACATAAACGGTATTGATGGTTAACAATTGGAGATTCGCTAGCCCAAGACTCCGGAACTTCCGGGGTCTTTTTTTTGTATCCGACCTCCGAAAAATATTGTGCTAAAATTCACAATTCTGTCTTTTTACATGGGCTTTACAAAATGCTATAATGAAGGTGCAAAGGAGGAGTGCCCAATGCAATTCACTATCCGAGGTCAACAAATTGATGTGACCGATGCTTTGAAAGACTATGTTGACAAGAAACTCAGCAGGCTAGATAAGTATTTTGATGCACCCCCCACCTCCGAAGGATACGTTACACTCAGTGTCATTCGAGGATTGCACACGGTGGAAGTGACCATTCCGCTCACAGGCGTGGTACTGCGTGCGGAAGACCGAAGCGACGATATGTACGCTTCCATTGATGCCGTTGTGGACAAGTTGGAACGTCAGATTCGCAAGCACAAAACCAAGCTGAACCGCAAGATCAAGCAAGAAGGCGGACTGAAGACGCTCATTGCGGAGAACGGGGCAGCGGCAACCAGTCAAATGGATGCAGAGCAAGTGGAGTACGACGAGGACAACTACGAAGTAGTCCGTACGAAACGTTTTACCATGAAGCCCATGGACGTGGAAGAAGCGATCCTGCAGATGAACATGGTAGGCCATAATTTTTTCGTATTTTCCAACATTGACACACAAGAAGTAAATGTCGTCTACAAGCGTGATGACGGCAAGTACGGATTGATCGAGCGGGACTAAGTCTCAAGCGGCATTCCTCAAGGAATGCAGAGGCACCAGGTTCGGTTCGAATTTTAAAATGAAATCGAAATTGTAAGATGAGCCTTCATCCGTGTTAGCGGGTGGGGCTCTTTATTTGGATATATGGACGTCTATTCTGCGCCTCTTTAGATGTAGAGTTTTGCTACTAAAATGAATATAATCCCATTGTCAACGACTGGGTAAATGCTCCACGCAACTTTTCAGGACGTCTTCGCGTCTCATAGAGTAGGGCTTCACGTAACAGACATCTCTTGTGAAAGCACATATTGTTGCGGCATCCCTTACAAACTGTTACAATTTATGCAAACCCTCATTTTACGGGACAGGCTTTTTAGCCTGCATGAAATGGGACCATCATAAGGAATCAATGAATCGATTTCATCATTTAACCCTTTGGCATTTAATGAAGTTGATTCTATCACTTGTTTTGCACGAAAGGGGTTAACCATGCTAGGACTTGTCAAAAAGATTTTCGGCGACACCAACGAGCGTGATGTCAAACGTCTCATGAAGACGGTCGATGTAATCAACAAAATGGAACCGGATTTTGAGAAGCTCTCCGATGAGCAGCTGCAAGCGAAAACCGAGGAGTTCCGTGCGCGGATCGAGAAAGGTGAGACGCTGGAGGAACTGCTTCCCGAAGCGTTTGCGACAGTCCGTGAGGCTTCCAGACGAACACTCGGCAAGCGTCACTACGACGTACAGCTGGTCGGAGGAATGGCCCTCCACGAAGGCAGAATTGCAGAGATGAAGACCGGTGAAGGTAAGACCCTTGTGGGTACGCTGCCGGTTTACTTAAATGCCCTGCTTGGCAAAGGGGTTCACGTTGTAACCGTCAATGATTATTTGGCACAGCGTGACAGCCAGGAAATGGCGCAAATATATAACTTCCTGGGTCTAACCGTTGGGGTTAACCTGAGCGGTATGGAACACCCGGATAAACAGCATGCTTATGCATGCGATATTACGTACGGAACGAATAACGAGTTCGGCTTTGACTATCTGCGTGACAACATGGTCCTCTACAAAGAGCAGATGGTTCAGCGTCCACTCTATTTCTGTATCATTGATGAAGTGGACTCCATCCTGGTTGACGAAGCGCGTACGCCGCTTATCATCTCGGGACAAGCTCAGAAATCGACCGAGCTGTATTTTGCAGCGGATCGCTTCGTGAAGCGCCTGACGGCAGAAGAGGATTATACCGTAGATATTAAGGTCAAATCCGTAGCTCTGACAGAAAAGGGTGTTGCCCAGGCGGAGCGTTCCTTCGGTATCGAAAACCTGTATGACCAGAACCATGTAACACTGAACCACCACATTGTACAAGCGCTGAAAGCGAACGTGATTATGCGCCGCGACGTGGATTACGTTGTCACCGACGACGAAGTGGTTATCGTGGACGAATTCACGGGCCGCTTGATGGCAGGACGCCGCTATAGCGACGGTCTTCACCAGGCGATTGAAGCGAAGGAAGGCATCGAGGTTCAGAACGAGAGCATGACATTGGCGACGATTACTTTCCAGAACTACTTCCGTATGTATCGCAAGCTGGCAGGTATGACCGGTACAGCGAAGACAGAGGAAGAAGAGTTCAAGAAGATTTATGGTCTTGAAGTGCTCCAGATTCCTACAAACAAACCGAATCAGCGTAACGACATGCCGGATGTTGTCTATAAGAGCGAAGAAGGCAAGTTCAAGGCAGTTGTTACGGAGATCGTGGAACGTCATAAAAAGAATCAACCGATCCTGGTGGGTACGGTTTCGATTGAGAACTCCGAGCGTTTATCGGAAATGCTGAAACGCAAAGGCATTCAGCATAAAGTTCTGAATGCGAAGTACCATGCAGAGGAAGCGGAAATCATCTCACGCGCCGGTCAGCCGGGATCTGTAACGATCGCGACGAATATGGCGGGACGCGGTACGGATATTTTGCTGGGTGAAGGCGTGCAGAATATTGGCGGACTTCACATTATCGGTACGGAGCGTCACGAATCGCGCCGGATCGATAACCAGCTGCGTGGTCGTGCCGGTCGTCAAGGTGACCCAGGATCCACTCAGTTCTATTTGTCCCTGGGCGATGAACTGATGAAACGTTTTGGTACAGACAACGTTCTGAACATGATGGAGCGTCTTGGCTTTGAAGAAGATCAGCCGATCGAGAGCAAGATGATTACCCGTGCGGTTGAATCCGCGCAGAAGCGGGTTGAGGGCAATAACTTCGACATGCGTAAAGTCGTTCTTCAATATGATGACGTGATGAACCAGCAGCGTGAGATCATCTACAAACAACGCCGCGAGATTCTGGAGTCCCAAGACATTAAACAAATCGTTGTTGAGATGATGAAGCCAGTCATTGAACGGGTTGTTCAGGCTCACTGCAGCGATGATATTCCGGAGAACTGGGAACTGCAAGAAGTGGCAGACTTCGTTAACAGCAAGCTGCTGGACGAGGGTGCAATTACCCGCGAAGATCTGTGGGGCAAAGAATCGGAAGAAATCACGGAATTTATCTTTGAGCGCGTGATGAAGAAGTATGCAGAGCGTGAAGAGGCGATTGGTGAAGAGATGGTACGCGAGTTCGAGAAAGTTATCGTGCTGCGTGCGGTAGACAGCAAGTGGATGGATCACATCGATGCGATGGACCAACTGCGTCAAGGTATTCATCTCCGTGCATACGGCGGTACCGATCCGCTTCGCGAATACCAGTTCGAAGGCTTTGAGATGTTTAATGCCATGATCGCTACGATTCAAGAGGAAGTGGCAACGTACATCATGAAGGCGCAGATCGCAACGAACCAGGAGCGCCAGGCTGTCGTGGAGGAGAACAAGGTATCCACGAACAGCAGCAGCGAGCCAGCCGAGAAGCGTCCAGTGCAAGTAGCTGAACAGATCGGCCGGAACGATGCATGTCCTTGCGGCAGCGGCAAGAAGTATAAGCACTGCCACGGACAGAACGCTTAAGCTACATTTTCATAAAACGGCCTTGTGTATAGGCGCTGATTTTTCAACTCCCTTAAGAGCAGCAGATGAACCGGTCATTGTGGTCTTATCCACAGCGATCCGAAACCTCTGCTGCGCTTAAGGGAGTTTATCTGAATAAATAACGAATGATCTAGTAAAGTCGCATAAATTTCTCTTGAATATGGAACGTTTTCCATGCAGGAGAGGGTATACTGAAGTTATTACGATTACGTATAGATAAGAAAGGACGAGGGACTCATGATCGAACCAAGTGTGAAGCAGGACCTGCGTGAAATCAGCAAGAAACTAACCAATCTTAGGGGGTCTCTTTGACTTAGATCTCAAACAGGAAATGATTGAGAATTTTGAGGAGAAGATGGCTGCCCCGGATTTTTGGGACGATAATGAAAAAGCCCAAGCGCTCATTGCTGAGATGAATGCTGTGAAATCATCCGTGGATCAGTATCAAAAACTTCAGCAGGATTACGATGATGCTGTTGTTATGACTGAACTGGCGGATGAAGAGGGCGACGACTCTCTTGCAGGAGAAATTGGCGAGACAATTAAGGACTTGGTTAAGCGCGTGGAGGAATTTGAGCTTCAGCTGCTGTTGAACCAGCCTTACGATAAAATGAATGCCATCCTTGAGCTGCATCCCGGAGCGGGCGGAACCGAGTCGCAAGACTGGGGCCAAATGCTGCACCGAATGTATACCCGCTGGGCGGAGAAGCGCGGCTTCAAGGTGGAAACACTGGATTACTTGCCAGGCGACGAAGCGGGAATCAAGAGTGTAACGCTGCTGATCAAGGGCTACAATGCTTACGGATATTTGAAAGCGGAAAAAGGAGTTCATCGTCTGGTTCGCATATCACCATTCGACTCTTCCGGTCGCCGTCATACCTCCTTTGTATCCTGCGATGTGGTACCGGAAATCAATGATGAAATCGAGCTGGATATCCGCACCGAGGATCTAAAGATTGATACCTACCGTGCCAGTGGCGCAGGGGGTCAGCATATCAATACGACGGACTCGGCCGTACGGATCACTCACTTGCCAACCGGCGTGGTGGTGACGTGTCAGAATGAACGCTCTCAGATCAAGAACCGTGAGCGTGCGATGACAATGCTTCGTTCCAAGCTCTACGAGCGCAAAATCGAGGAGCAGAAGAAGGAATTGGCGGAAATTCGCGGCGAGCAGTCGGAAATCGCTTGGGGCAGCCAGATTCGTTCGTATGTATTCCATCCGTACAGTATGGCTAAGGACCACCGTACACAGGTGGAGACCGGTAATATTGGAGCCGTCATGGACGGAGATCTGGATGCTTTTATCGATGGCTATTTGCGCAGTCAGATCAAGCAGGAAGTCGAGTAGGACGTTGAGGAGAGATTTGAAGAACTATGGCGCAATCCGCTGGCAATCCATCGATTAACAAAAGAAAAAGAGAACCCCTGATTCCGATCAACGGTCCCCTTCGGCAGACGGTGGACGCAATTTTTATTATCATCGGCTCCTTTATCATGGCGCTGTCATTCAATTTATTTTTTCTCCCGAATCACATTGCCTCCGGCGGCGTGTCGGGTTTGTCCGTTCTTGCGCAATCATGGCTCGGCATTGAACCGGCCTTTACGCAGTGGGCACTGAACATCCCATTGTTTGTACTCGGCTTTTGGCTGCTTGGACGCGATTACGGCATTCGTTCCCTGCTGGGCAGCGTGATTCTGCCGTTGTTTGTTTTCCTGACCAAGGACTGGCCAATCCCAACCTCCAATCCACTTCTGGCCTCCATTTATGGAGGAATCGGGGTCGGTATCGGGATGGGGCTGGTCTATCGCGGCCGGGGGTCGACGGGCGGGCTGACCATCGTGGCACAGCTCTTGCAAAAATACAGCGGTCTGACGTTCTCCCTCTGTGTCGTACTGCTGGATGCGATTGTGATCTCATCGGCAGCACTGGTGCTGTCACTGGAGCAGGCGTTATACGCACTGATTGGACTGTATGTTACAGGCAAAGTGATTGATGCCATTGAGCTTGGCTTCAGCTTTACCAAGGTGGCCTACATTATATCCGATCATAACGAGCCGATAACGAAGGCTATTCTGGAGGATTTGGACCGGGGATTAACCAAGCTAACCGCTGAGGGAGGCTATACGGGTGAACATCGAACCGTCCTGATGGTGGTAGTCGGGCAGAGCGAGATTCCCCGTCTAAAGACAGTGGTCCAGTCGGTAGATCCGAATGCTTTTGTAATTATCAGCAATGCGCATGAGGTATTGGGTGAAGGATTCCGCAATATTAAGGCGTAAGCCAATAGAATACAGCGGCCGAGACATTCTCGGCGATAGGAAGAGACGGTGTATATCACTGTCTCTTTTTCTATTTTCAGACGAATCCGATTTCAGTGAAGCTGGAAGTTCGATCATCGCAAAAAATCTTCCCTAACGCAGTCTGCCCTCTGTGAAGATACAATGACAGATAGTTTTCTTATGGGGCCAACATCCACCCCCAGTAGCGGCAGGCTTGAATTCTCCTTTATTTTTCTAGTAAAGAGCATATAATGGAAACTAAACTTGTAGGGGGTAGGGGATGATGGAGATTGAACAGATCTATGGTAATTTGCCAGTGCTGGAGACAGAACGTCTGCGTCTTCGCAGAGTATCGATGCAGGATGCAAACGAGATGTATGTCTATGCCTCCGATGATGAGGTTACAAAACACGTAACTTGGGAAACCCACCGCTCCGTTAATGACAGTAAGCGATTCATTCAATTTATACTGGCCCAATATGCGAAGCATGATATCGCCCCGTGGGGGATTGAGCTGAAGGAAAGCGGACGTATGGTGGGGACGGTGGATTTTGTATGGTGGAAGCCCGGGCATCAGAGTGCCGAGATCGGTTATGTACTGGCACGCGATTGTTGGGGACAAGGACTTATGACAGAGGCGGCCACTGCATTGCTGAAGCTGGGCTTTGGCCAGATGGAGCTTGTACGCATCCAGGCCCGCTGCATTACAGAGAACATCGGCTCCCAGCGTGTGATGGAGAAGATCGGCATGTCCTATGAGGGCACGTTAAGAAAAGGGATCAAGATCAAGGGGCAGCATTGGGACCTTAAATTATTCTCCATACTAAAAGAAGATTATGAATCGGCTAATTAAAGGTTGAAGGATCATGGAGCATGCATGAAAATTGGACCAAATTTGAATAATCCATTGTATTTATATGAATACGGTCGTATAATAATACATATTTATGAGACGGATAGGTCAATGGGAAACTTGTTAGTAAGAGAGCCACAATTCAATGCGGGACACGGAAACATTCCGAACAAGGTAAAGGGCCGCCTGACAGCAGCAGCTTCATGAAGAAGAAGCATTTCAGGAGCATTCGCAGCGGCTCGACTTGTTTCTATACACCTAAGATATACAGATTTCGGGGAACAACGGGAATCGACCGGAAGCATGAACCGTATCCGTAAGATGTAGAGATGAAGGGACTGGCTGAATGGGACCTTGCCTAAGGTCCTATAGCTGTTCCTGGGGGAGAGGATGAGGATATGACGGACACAAACACATTAAGAGTTGCCATTGTTGGATCTACCGGTTACGGGGGAGTGGAACTGATCCGCTTGCTGCAATCACACCCGCGAGTTGAGATTACGTCGGTGATTTCTTCATCGAGTGCGGGGGCACCCATATCGGATGGTTTTCCGCATTTGACGAATATCGTCACCCGGAATTTGGATGGTGTAAATCCAGCGGAAATCGCAGAGGTGGCTGACCTGGTGTTTGCCGCGACACCTTCTGGCGTTAGCGCCAAGCTGGTGCCGGAGCTGCTGGAAGTTGGCCTTAAGGTTATTGACCTTTCAGGCGATTTTCGCTTGAAAGACGGAGGGATATATGAGCAGTGGTATAAGCACCCGGCACCGAGCGCGGAGCTTTTGGAAAAAGCGGTATACGGCCTATGCGAAGTGTTTGGCGAGGAGGTCCGCGATGTGGATTTCATCTCCAATCCGGGCTGTTATCCGACAGCGACCCTGCTCGGACTGATCCCGGCCATCAGCGCGGGATGGATCGATGCCTCTTCGCTGATTATCGACGCCAAATCCGGCGTGTCCGGCTCCGGAAGGGGAACGAGTTTGACGTCCCATTATGCCGAGATCAACGAGAACTTCAAAGCTTACAAGGTGAATAAGCACCAGCATATTCCTGAGGTTGAGCAGGTGTTGACTCAGGTGGCGGGTGAACCGATCACGGTTACCTTTACGACCCATCTCGTACCGATGACACGTGGCATTATGAGCACTATGTATGCAACGCTGAACGGTCCTTATACGGAAGAGGATTTCATTGAGCTGTACCGCCAGTATTTCAAAGACCGCCGGTTCGTGAGAATCCGTGAGCAAGGGGTATGGCCTGCAACAAAAGAAGTGAGCGGCTCGAACTATTGCGACATCGGATTTGCGGTGGATGCACGAACAAACAGAGTGACCATTATATCGGTTATTGATAATGTGGTGAAGGGTGCGGCCGGTCAGGCGATCCAGAACCTGAACTTGATGATGGGATGGGAGGAGAGCCTCGGACTTACGTTTACGCCGATTTATCCGTAAGCGGCTGGGGATACAGACATGGGAGAGAATACGTTTGCGATAATTGAAGGGGGTAGCATTGTAACGCCGCAAGGCTTCAAGGCGGCCGGCCTCCACTGTGGACTTAAGAAAACAGACCGTAACGATCTGGGTGTCATCGTATGTGATGTGCCTGCCGTGGCGGCTGCGGTATATACAACGAATCTTTTTCAGGCGGCACCGCTGAAGGTAACGCGTGAGAGTCTGCAGGATGGCAAGCTTCGCGCTATTGTTGTCAACAGCGGGAACGCCAATGCCTGCACGGGTAAGCAGGGTGAAGAGGATGCATATACGATGCGTTCCAACACGGCTTCGCAATTCAATCTGGATGCAGACGATGTGGCCGTAGCCTCGACAGGAGTCATCGGCGAACTGCTGAAGATGGATCGTGTATCTTCAGGCATTGCCAGCTTGCCGGCACATCTCAGTGGCGAGAGTGAAGGAGCGGAAAGCTTCAGCCAGGCGATTTTGACAACGGATCTCGTGAAAAAAGAAGCCTGCGTCACCGTCCAAGTCAACGGTACAAAGGTTACCATCGCGGGAACAGCGAAGGGATCGGGGATGATTCACCCGAACATGGCAACCATGCTCGGGTTTATGACGACAGATGCGGTCATTGATCAGGAAGCGCTGCAGCTGCTGCTGCGCCAAACGACCAACCTGACCTTTAATATGATAACCGTGGATGGGGATACGAGCACGAACGATATGCTGATTGCGATGGCCAGCGGCCTGGCGGAGCACGAGGCATTGACACCGGAGCATCCCGATTGGGATGCGTTCGCAGCGGGCTTCCACCATGTGTGCCAGCAGCTGGCGAAGGCCATCGCGCGTGATGGAGAGGGAGCGTCCCGCTTGATCGAGGTTCGCGTGAACGGTGCCGAGTGTGACGATGATGCCCAAGCGATTGCCAAGACGATCATTGGCTCCAGCCTGGTGAAATCCGCGGTGTTCGGGGCAGATGCCAACTGGGGGCGCATTATTGCGGCTGTAGGTCGTGCGGGTCGTCCGGTCAACCCGGAGACGGTTGATATTGCCATAGGTCCAATTTCGGTGCTGGAGCAGTCCAGACCGGTTGCTTTTGACGAGGATGCCGCACTGGTTTACCTTCAGGGCGATTCCGTGGACATTGATGTGAAGCTGCATATCGGGAATGGATCAGCCACGGCGTGGGGCTGTGACTTGACCTATGACTATGTCCGCATTAATGCGGCTTACCGTACGTAGATAAATCACCTATAGATCGGGAGGAGACGGATATGAAGAGCACGATCGATCAAGAGGATACGTTGCCGGTCCAAACATCGGGGGCAGATACCTTTGTCATGAAATGCGGCGGCAGCACGCTCGCTGCACTTCCGGACAGCTTCTTCGAGGATTTGAAGGAGCTGCAGCAGAAGGGAGTCCATCCTGTAATTGTTCATGGAGGCGGTCCTGCCATCTCCGGCAATCTGGAGAAACTCGGTATCGAGACCGAGTTCGTGAATGGACTGCGCAAGACGACGGAGGATGTGCTGGACGTTGTGGAGATGGTGCTCGCAGGCACTATCAATAAAGGGATTGTAAGACGGATACAAAGCGTGGGCGGCTCTGCTATCGGCTTGTCCGGCTCGGATGGAGGACTGATCGAGGCCAAACCGGTTACGAACCATGCGGAGGTTGGCTGGGTTGGCGATGTAACGAAGGTGAAGTCATCCATACTGAGCGGTGTACTGAAGATGGGATACATGCCTGTGGTTGCGCCGATTGGTGTGGATTCATCCGGTCAGCGCTACAATATCAATGCAGATACGGCTGCTGGCGCCGTTGCCTCCCATCTGGGGGTCAAGCGGATGATTGTTGTCACCGACGTGCCCGGGATCATGAAGGGGACGGGCGGCGAGAAGCGGGTGCTTCCGACCGTGACGGTGCAAGAGATTGAAGACATGATCGGCACGGGCGAGATCTACGGGGGGATGATTCCCAAGGTCAGAGCGGCCATCAGCTGCATCCATGGCAAAGTGAGCGAGGTTGTCATCGTGAACGGAAGCGAACCGAACGTGCTGAGCCGTGTCCTTGGTGGAGAAGTGCTGGGAACGCGTATTGTGCGGATGTCATAATAAATGAACAGATTGAGTTTTTACGAATAGAACGACCTCAACGGAGGAGGCGGAATTGTTCTGGAGAAGCAACGGGGTCGCCTTTGCCCCAGGATTTTAACAGTTGTAGCCATTTTAATAGAAAATCTGGGGGCAACAGCGATCGGAAGAACAATCCGCATGCGTAGTGATGAAAGGGCAGTCAGAGTTCATGATGATGAACCTGTTTTGTCCAAATGCAAAGGAGTGTGTGAAGGTCATGGGAAAAGAAACAGCGGTTAGCGGTATCGTAGCAGCGAATGAAAGCTCATTGTTCCAGACGTACGCCAGATATCCAATTGCCTTGGTAAAAGGAGAAGGCAGCTGGCTATGGGATGATCAAGGCAACAAATATCTTGATTTCATGGCAGGGCTGGCAGTAACGAATCTCGGTCATGCTCCTGTGAAAGTGAAAGAGAAGCTGAAGGCCCAACTGGATGAATTGTGGCATGTCTCGAACCTGTTTCACATTCCCGGCCAGGAAAAAGCGGCAGCGCTGCTGACAGCAAACACTTGTGCTGATGCCGTTTTCTTCTGCAACAGTGGAGCGGAAGCTAACGAAGCAGCCATCAAGCTCGCGCGCCGCTACCATCAGAAGGTGAAGGGTACGGGGCGCTACGAGGTGATTACGTTTACCCAGTCCTTCCATGGACGGACGCTGGCTACATTGACAGCTACCGGCCAGGATAAGGTGAAGGAAGGCTTCCTTCCGCTGCCGGGTGGTTTCAAGAGCGTCCCGCTGCATGACCTTCCGGCACTTGAAGCTGCCATTAACAACAATACCGCAGCCATCATGATCGAGATGGTGCAGGCGGAAGGCGGCGTGCATCCGGTGGAGCCGGAATTCCTGCAAGCCGTGACCGAGCTGTGCAAGAAGCACGGTCTGCTGCTGATTGTTGACGAGGTTCAGACGGGCATGGGCCGTACCGGCAAGCTGTTTGCGCATGAGCATTACGGCATTGAGCCGGATATTTTTACCGTAGCCAAAGGGCTTGGCTCCGGCTTCCCGGTCGGCGCGATGCTGGGCAAAGGCTATCTGCGCGAAGCCTTCACGGCAGGCAGCCATGCCACGACGTTTGGCGGCACACCCATTGCGAGCTCCGTCATCCAGGCTACCATCGAGACGATGATTGAGGATCATGTGCCGCAGCGCGCGGCGGACGCCGGAGAATATTTGATGGCGAAGCTGAACGAGAGCCTGGGCGGTCATCCCTTTGTGAAGGCCATTCGGGGCAAAGGCCTGCTGATCGGGATCGAATGCGCGGAGCCGGTTGGCGAGCTGGTACTGAAAGGACAGAGCCGCGGACTGCTGTTCGTGACAGCGGGACCGGAAGTGATTCGACTGCTGCCGAATCTGTACGTGACAAGACAAGAAATCGATCAGGCGGTATCCATTATTACAGAACTGATTCATGAGCATTCAGCGGTTCAGCAAGCATAACGAGAGCCGTTATCCTATATGTAGCTTTGACAATAACAGTATACGGCAAGGAGGATTTAAGTTTATGACCGCAAGCGGACAAGTGAAGGAATTAAGCCTGAAAGGGCGGGATATGATAGAGCTGGATGAATACTCCACGGAAGAAATTCAGTTCTTGCTGGATTCGGCTATCGAGATTAAGCGCAAGCAGAAGAACGGTGAAGTCTATCAGCCGCTGAAAGGCAAGACGATCGGCTTGATATTCGAGAAGTCGTCCACGCGGACACGGATTTCGTTCGAGACGGGAATGTTCCAACTGGGCGGACATGCACTCTTTTTAAGCAAAAATGATATTCAGCTTGGACGCGGGGAGCCGATCAGCGATATGGCCCAGGTAATGTCCCGCTATCTGGACGGCCTGATGATCCGTACCTTCGGACACGACAATGTGGTGAACCTGGCGAAATATGCCTCCATTCCGGTTATTAATGGTCTGAGTGATATGGCGCATCCATGTCAGGTGCTGGCGGACCTGCAGACGGTGCTGGAGCACAAGGGCAAGCTGAAAGGCCTCAAAATGGCCTTCATCGGCGATGGCAACAACATGGCGCATTCCCTTCTGATTGGCGGAGCCAAGATGGGCATGCATGTGGCCTTGGCCAGTCCGAAGGGCTACGAGGCGGATGCCGGCATTGTGAAGCTGAGCGAGGATATCGCAGCACAAACCGGCGGCAGCATTACGATTACGCAGGATCCAATCGAAGCCGCGAAGGATGCGAATGTGATCTATACGGATGTATGGGCCAGCATGGGCTTTGAAGAGGAGCAGGCACAGCGGGAAGTTGCGTTTGCAGACTATCAGGTGAACGAGGAACTTGTAAAGGCGGCGAAGCCGGATTATTTGTTCCTGCATTGCCTTCCGGCCCATCGTGGCGAAGAGGTCAGCGAAGGGGTGATCGACGGCGTCAACTCCGTCATATTCGATCAGGCCGAGAATCGTCTTCATGCCCAGAAGGCTTTGATGGTTGCTTTGATGGCATAACGCCGTTTATAGCAGAGGGTGCATTCTCTATGAAAATGTCTGCGGACGTTTTCTTTAGTATAATGAACGATAGGGTTGTTAGTAACAAAGAGAGGGAGTTTAACCATGGCAAAACAAAAAATCGTACTGGCGTATTCCGGTGGCCTGGATACGTCCGTAATTCTGAAGTGGCTGAAAGAAACTTATGATGCGGAGATCATTGCTTTCACGGCTGACATCGGCCAGAAGGAAGAGCTGGACGGACTTGAGGAAAAAGCGCTGGCAACCGGCGCATCCAAAGTATACATCGACGATCTGCGCGATGAATTCGCGAATGATTTCATCTACCCGATGTTCCAAGCCGGTGCTATGTATGAAGGGCAGTACCTGCTCGGTACCAGCATCGCACGCCCACTGATTGCGAAGCGCATGGTGGATATCGCACGCGCCGAAGGGGCAACAGCGATTGCGCACGGAGCTACCGGTAAAGGGAACGACCAGGTCCGTTTCGAGCTGGGCGTAGCTGGCTTGGCACCGGACATTGAAGTGATTGCGCCTTGGCGTATCGAGGAGTTCCGCAGCTCCTTCCCGGGACGCGCGGAGATGATTGCTTACGCGGAAGCGCATGGCATTCCGGTAACGGCATCGGCAGCCAAATCCTACTCCATGGACCG
The DNA here is from genome assembly GCF_000193415.1 of Paenibacillus vortex V453. NCBI lineage: Bacteria > Bacillati > Bacillota > Bacilli > Caryophanales > Paenibacillaceae > Paenibacillus > Paenibacillus vortex. The sequence continues at coordinate 80,686 of NZ_ADHJ01000055.1, read as the reverse complement.
CAACCTTCTCCACATCAGTTATGAGAGCGGCGTGCTGGAGGACCCTTGGTTCGATGCAAGTGCAGAGGACAGCAAGGATATGTACCTGCTCAGCGTATCTCCCGAAGATGCACCGGATGAGGCAGAGTATCTGGAGCTTACTTTTGAACAAGGGAATGTCGTTGCCCTAAACGGAGAGTCTCTGAGTCCGCTGCAGGTGATGGAGAAGCTGAATGAGCTGGGCGGCAAGCACGGCATCGGTCGCGTGGATATGGTGGAGAACCGTTTCGTGGGTATGAAGAGCCGCGGTGTCTACGAGACTCCGGGGGGAACCATCCTGTTTACCGCTCATCGCAAAATGGAATCCATCACGATGGACCGTGAAGTGATGAACCTGCGTGACAGCCTCATTACCCGTTACAGCACTTTGGTCTACAACGGTTTCTGGTTTGCGCCTGAGCGTCTCGCACTGCAAGCGCTGGTAACCGAAAGCCAGAAGAACGTATCCGGTACGGTGCGCGTGAAGCTGTACAAAGGCAACATCATCGGAGCAGGCGTGAAGAGTCCGGTCAGCTTGTACAATCCGGATATCGCAACGATGGAAGCCGATCCAACGCAAGCGTATGATCAAGGCGATGCAACCGGCTTTATTCGCTTGAACGCGCTGCGTTTGAAAGTGGCAACTGGTGTGAACCAGAATCAATAAGACTCGCAAGCTAGGGCCCGTATAGACAGAATGCTTGCACTAAGCACGCGGGCTGAGACATGCGACTTTGAAGCATATAGCATGGTTTGTTCATGGATTTGGCAATAGACCAAGTACAGATGTATGGATTGAGAAGTAATGAACAGGCTGAAGGCCGTTTTCATGCTTGGGAGCTCCGATGTTTCTCGTGACTACCGGGAAACAGGGAGCTTTCTAGCGGGAAGCGGCCCTCTGCCTTAAACAGAGAGGGGCAAGTGTTGTGAGCAAGTTATGGGGCGGACGCTTTACGAAGCAGACCAACGCATTGGTGGAGGAGTATACGGCATCCATCGGTTTTGACAAACAGCTGGCTGAGGAGGACATTCAGGGAAGCCTTGCGCATGTGTCCATGCTGGGCAAATGCGGCATCGTGCCGGCAGAGGATGTGGAGACGATCAAGGCAGGCTTGAACAAGGTGCTGGAGCGCATTCGTGAAGGCAGCATTGCGTTCTCTGTATCGGATGAGGATATTCATATGAATATCGAGAAAAATCTGATCGACGAAGTCGGACCTGTCGGCGGCAAACTGCACACAGGCCGCAGCCGCAACGATCAGGTGGCTACAGACATGCATCTGTACCTGCGTAACCGTGTTGTGGCGTTGACTGGTATGCTGCATGAGCTGCAGACCGCCTTGATCGGACAAGCGAAGGATAACCTGGATACGATCATTCCAGGGTATACGCATCTGCAGCGTGCACAGCCGATTTTGTTCGCTCATCATTTGATGGCTTACGTGTCCATGTTCCAGCGGGATATCGACCGCTTGATCGACAGCTACAAGCGCATTAACGTGCTTCCGCTTGGAGCGGGTGCGCTTGCCGGCACAACGTTCCCGATTGACCGTCATTTCGTGGCGGAGCAGCTTGGATTTGACGGCGTTTACGAGAACAGTCTGGATGCGGTCAGCGACCGTGATTTTATTCTGGAATTCCTCTCGGATGCATCCATCATCATGATGCACTTGTCTCGCTTAAGCGAGGAGCTGGTGCTCTGGAGCAGCACGGAGTTCAATTTCATCGAGCTTGACGATGCGTTCTGCACAGGCAGCAGCATTATGCCGCAGAAGAAGAATCCGGATGTGCCTGAGCTTGTCCGCGGCAAAACCGGTCGGGTATACGGCAACCTGATGGGCCTGCTTACCGTCCTCAAGTCGCTTCCGCTTGCTTACAATAAGGATATGCAGGAAGACAAAGAGGGCATGTTTGACACGGTGGCCACGCTGGAAGGTGCACTGCAGCTGTTTGCTCCGATGATCGCAACGATGAAGGTCAACAAGGGCCGCATGCGGGAGGCGGTGAATACCGACTTCTCCAACGCAACGGATATTGCGGACTTCCTGGTCGGCAAGGGACTTCCATTCCGTCAGGCGCATGAAGTGATCGGCAAGACGGTATTGTACTGCATTCAGAACAGCAAGTACTTGCTGGACCTGACGCTGGAAGAATTCAAGCAGTTCTCGGAGCTGTTCGATGACTCCATCTACGATGTGCTTCAGCCCGAGACGGTGGTTAATGCGCGTAATGTGTACGGTGGTACGGCAACCAGTCAGGTGAAGGCTGCGATCGAGCGTTCCGTACAGACACAACAAGCGACGGAAGAGTGGCTGAACGTTCGTCAAGGAAACGTAGAGTAAGTAGAGTAACGTACACAGAGGGCATGGTTAAAATAAAAAAAGATGGATCAGCACAAACCATGTGCCGATCCATCTTTTTTTGTATCATAAGCATGAGAAGCAGGCAGCAGGTACAGGCTTTCGAATCCCGATTCGAAGCAGGCATAGCTCCATGGATACTTCGCTCAACCAATCAGCGCCTCGGTATTCTCATGTCATAGTTTCTGTTTCTCAGGCCTTCAGTGGAAGCCACTTCAGCACGTCCTGAATGTGGGTATCCCAATAGCCCCAATCATGGCCGCCCGGTCCCTCCTGATATGTGAAATCAAGGGACGTTCCTTCACAAGCTTTGCGGAAGGCCTGATTGTCCTGATACAGGAAGTCTTCCGTTCCGCAGCATTGATACAGGAGGGGTTTTGGCCCTTCCATGCGGTCCACTTCCTGAAGCAGCCACAGCAGGTCGTTGTCGGTGCCGGTAATGTCCCGTTCTCCGTAGACTAATTGGTGCTCAAACAAGGCTTCATTTCTTTCGATATGACCTGCCATGTCGAGTGCTCCAGACAAACTGGCCGCCGCGGCAAAAGATTCCGGACAGCGCAGCGCCAGCTTGAATGCACCGTACCCGCCCATGGATAAGCCTGCAACGAAGTTATCTTCTCTGGCATGCGACAGCGGGAAGAAAGAACGGGCTATGGCCGGAAGTTCTTTGCTGATGAAGGTCCAGTACTTACCTCCGTATTCCATGTCCGTATAGAAGCTGCGGTGTACTTGCGGCATAACAACAGCAATGCCCATCTCGGCGACATAGCGTTCGATGGAGGTTCTGCGCAGCCAAATGGAATCATCGTCAGATAAACCATGCAGCAGGAACAGCGTTGGATGAAGCCCGCTTTTGGCATGGTTGGTCATCCCGATCTGTGATGTGGTTTGCTGAGGAAGAATGACGGTCATGGACGTGCTGAGACCGAGAACCTCCGAAAAAAAGCGACAAGTCATAAGAGCCATGATATGTATCCCCTTTCATTTTTACATATGAGAGATCAACGACGTGCATATCAGAATCATATCATAATTATTTGCCCATTCTCCAAGAAATTCGTATGAAAATGCCTCGGTCTCAAGACCGAGACTAAGTTCCGTCATCGGGCTGTTTTATGAATAGCAACACTATGGTATCTTAGAGGGAGATTATGACTTTAAACGGTGCAAAGTAATGAAAAATACTTGAGAAATAAATAACGTTGCAGGCAGTAGCTGATATATATACGGTCATTACTTTTAAATCCAGAGGAGGATTAACATGATACCACATAACGAAAACTTGTCTGACCTGAAAATATCGGGAACGGGAACTTCAAGCGGCGGTCAGTATAACAAGGTGAGAATTGATGGTGCAGGGCAGGTGAACGGAAATCTGGATTGCGAGGAATTAATAGGTAACGGAACGATGAGTGTGAATGGAGCTGTAGCCGCACGTACAATTCGCGTTAACGGTTCGGGAAGCATCAAGGGAGCTGTAGACGCCGAAGAACTGAATGTTGCCGGCAGCTTGAGTCTGAAGGAAGGGTTGCGCTGCCGTTCTATTGTTATTGGCGGACATTGCAGCATTCACGGAGATTCGGAATCCGAGAGGCTTGAAGTGAACGGAAATTTGCGAAGCCGTGGGGATGTTCGGAGTGAGTCGGCCACGCTTAAGGGAGGCTTTAAGATTGATGGCCGTCTGCATGTAGGAACAGCGGATATTCGAGTGTTTGGTCGCTGTTCCGCTCAAGAAATCGTGGGAGACCGGATTACCATCCGCAAGAAGGGGAAGCGCCTCTGGGAAATGCTGTCCCTGCCATTAAAGGGAGCGCGGGTAGAGGCACGGATTATTGAAGGGGATATCTTGGATTTAGAATATATCGAGGCCGATATTGTCCGCGGTAACCGGGTGATTCTCGGCAAAGGATGCGAGGTAAGGCAAGTGGAATACAGAGACGAATTGACGCAGCATCCGGAGGCAGAAGTCAAAGCATCCCGGCGGTTTTAAGTTAGTTTAACCATGCCATAAGCATTCAGGTTAAGGCCGATTAGGTGGGAATCAAGGAGGCGGCGAAGAGTGGTTAATGATACGGCTGTGGAAAGACCCGGTATTTCTATTATGGGTGACGGAACCGTTGGCGGCGGTGTCGTGGGAAGGCTGCGAATTAACGGCGAAGGTGTCATTAACGGAGATACTGATTGCCATCTGCTGCGCTGTAATGGAAGCGCCATTGTCAATGGAAGCCTGCTCGGAAGGCTGGCACGGGTTAACGGTCATCTAAAGGTCTCTGACCATGTAGAAATGGAGCGTATCCGCATTAACGGGAGTCTTGATGCTGGGAGAAACGCAAGGATCAGCCACATTGGTATGAATGGAGATCTGAGTACAGGGATGGATCTGTTCTTCGTCAAGGGGGTCGTGAATGGCACGGTTACCGTTCAAGGCAATGTGGAAGCAGAACAGATGACGGTTCGGGGAACGCTAAGCGTGAATGGGCACGTACAGGCCAGGGAATTGAACTTAACGTTAATCAAGCAAATTTCAAGTGTCCCTGAAATTCGAAGCCGCATGATCACGGTAGCGCCGACGAAGCTGGCGAAGTTGTTTCATTCATCCCGCAGGGGGCATCTGAATGCCGAGCGGATCGTAGGCGAGGAGATTCGCTTGGAGAATACGAGAGCGTCTGTTGTCAGGGGCAGCCGAGTGCATATTGGTAAAGGCTGCACCATAGACCGGGTGGAATATACCGAGACTTTCAGTGCAGATGCCAAGGCCGTTGTCAAAGATTTTTATAAAATAGATTCCATATGATTTTTAAGGCTAAAAGCCCCGTATTCGCGTGAGTTCGCGTATACGGGCTTTTTTTCAGTTATGTCAATGTTTAAGGTGTACTGATTCCGTCTTCAACCACTTCCTCTTTTGGCGATTCTTTTGCTTCCGGCATCTGGACTTCGTTTTTTGGATTGATCGCAACGATGCTGTTTTGCGCGCGGTAAGTGTCTTTGGATATCTTCACGTTCTCCACGACCTTGCCGTTCACTTTCTTGGTTCGGTAGGTTTCGACCACATAGCCAGGTTTCCCGTTCTGGACTACCTGCTTGAGTCCTGGCGGCAGTGTGGTATTATGGATGACCTTCTCTGGGGAAGGCAGGGTTTCGATGGTGGTGGATACCAGTCCATACTCCGTATTCTCCGGGAAGGTACCGAACATCTTCAGGGTTAATTTTCCGTCTGACACGCTGGAAAGGATCAGCAGATGTTTGCCTGTGTTGTTCCGGAACCTGAAGTTAATGGCGCCCTCGGCAAAGGTGGCGTCCTGCCCCTTGGGCAGGTAGCTGACCGGAAGGGAATGATTGCGCCGTTCGGTTATATCCAGGCCCAGGAGCAGAGCAGCATGATAGACCGTGCTGGATACCTGGCAGATCCCGCCGCCTATGCCCGGGACAAGCTTGCCGTTAACGATAACGGGAGCTTCTTCAAATCCGTACTCCTTCTTCGCGGTATCTATAACATGAGCATAATTGAATTCATCGCCCGGCTTCAAAATCATCCCGTCCACGGCTTTGGCAGCCGCGGTTACGTTATGAACCCGTCCGGGTCCGCTGGAGCCAAGATCAGTGGAGAATTCGATGATTTTACGCTCCACCCCTTCATCCTGCAGCGATTTTACTGTAACCGGGGGCTTCTGACGGATCAAGGGCAGCTGTACCGTGATTTCTTCATCGCCTCTCGGCTCTGTAAACTGGCGTTCATCCGGAAGCGCAGCGCTGAACCCTTCATAGAAAGCCGCCCACTCGATGCGGTAGGCCGTCTTCTCCGGGGTATAGCGGACAACGTCATCACCGGAAATGCTTCGGACCGCATTGACCGGTTCGCCAAAGCGCTCCTTTTGCCAGTCTTCATTCAGCCGCTTCTTCAACGTATCGCGGTTCCAGTCGGTTGATATATGCCACTCCAATTGAAAATGGCGTCTGTACAGTACCTGATCCCACAGTGATCCTTCAGACATCTTGGCTATGGCATCCTGAAAATCGGCTGCGCTGAACTGAACACCGGCATCTTGCAGACTAAAACTTTCCGTGTGACCCTTCAAGGCCTCCGCCGCCAGCTTCACCTTCATCGTACTCATCGCTTGCAGCCGTTGATCCAGCTCGGCGAGCACCTCATCGGCGGGTTTGCCGCCTACCTGCCAGCCGGAGAGAACGACCCCCTTCGGGAGTTCCTTCTGATTCACATACATCGTCAACAGACCGAATCCGACGGAGAGGAGAAGAGCAAAACTGATGACAATGATGAGACCGAGATGAATTTTTTTCATTGGAAACCACCTTCTTAACTTCGTATTGGCCGCAGTTCGTGCACTTGTTCATGTATATGTCACGGTGGGCTTAAACTTTCGGGTACTCAAAAGGTAACAAATTTGTTACAATAGACGATGTCGTGAGGATTTTTCATGGATTTTAAAGGAATTCGATGGATACTGTCGAAAGTATAATGGCTAATTATGGATTGGGAAGTGATGAAGTGATTGAAATGCAGGACGTATGGAAGACCTATCCAAGCGGCGCCCATGCGCTTCAAGGAGTTTCCGTAAAGATCAATCGTAATGAATTCGTCTATGTTGTCGGACCTTCGGGTGCAGGCAAATCGACATTTATGAAACTTATCTATAGAGAAGAAGTGCCCACCAAGGGGCAAATTTCGGTTAACGGATTTAATATCGGGAAGCTGAAGCAGCGAAAAATCCCCTATGTTCGCCGAAATATTGGGGTTATTTTTCAGGATTATCGCCTGCTGCCCAAGCTGACTGCTTACGAAAATGTAGCTTTTGCCATGGAAGTTATCGAGGCGCCGCAGCGTCTCATCAAGAGACGGGTGATGGAGGTGCTGGAGCTTGTGGGCTTGAAAGCCAAGGCTGGCCGCGAGCCTTCCCAGCTCTCGGGCGGTGAGCAGCAGCGAATCGCGATTGCAAGAGCCATCGTGAATAACCCGTCCGTCATTATTGCGGACGAGCCTACCGGCAACCTGGACCCGGAAACCTCCTGGGGGATCATGCAGCTGCTGGATGAGATTAATTTCAGGGGAACCACCATTGTGATGGCAACCCACAACCGGGATATCGTCAACACCATGCGCAAACGCGTCCTTGCGATTGAGCATGGACAGATCGTCCGTGACCAGCAGAGAGGAGATTACGGGTATGAATTTTAGAACCTTCTTGCGGCACTTGCGGGAAGGGGCGAAGAGCGTTTTCCGGAACGGATGGATGTCGGTCGCATCGATTACTTCCATCGTGGTGTCTTTGTTTATACTGGGTGTTTTCATGCTGTTAGTCATGAATGTTAACGCATTAGCCGATAAAGCAGATAGCAATGTGCAGATCAATACTTACTTAAATCTCAACGTGGATGAAAAGCTGCGTGAAACCATCAAGGGTGAAATCGAGGCTATGCCGGAGGTTAGTGCCGTAAAGTTTGTGTCCAAGGAAGATGGAATGAAGGAGCTTGAGGAAAGCCTGGGCTCGGAATGGGTGGAAGGCTTCAGCGAGAAGGACCAGAATCCGCTGCCGGATGCATTTGAGGTTTCCGTCATTCAGCCAACAACGGTCGGCTTTGTAGCCGACAAGATTACAGCGCTGAACCAGAAGTATACGGAGGAGCCGATCCTGCGCGTCAAGTACGGCGAAGGAACGGTAGAGACCCTGTTTAAGATTACGAAGACGGTTCGGAATATCGGGTTTATTTTCGTAGCAGGACTCGGTCTGATGTCCATGTTCCTGATCTCGAACACTATTCGCGTTACGATTCTAGCACGCCGCCGGGAGATTGGGATTATGAAGCTTGTTGGCGCCACGAACAACTTTATCCGCTGGCCATTTTTCGTAGAAGGTGCCATGATCGGCCTGCTTGGGTCGATTGTAACGGTTGTTCTGCTGTTTGTAGGTTACGATCGTTTGTACGCTGCATCGCAAACCGATATCACGCTGGCACAGAGCCTAATCCCGCTGGGGGATTTGTGGCCGCTGATCGGCTCCATCATTGTTGGGCTGGGTATCGTGATTGGCGTCTGGGGAAGTACCATGTCGATTCGTAAATTTTTGAAAGTATAAAACAAGGTAAAGGATGGGGAGCGAAACTTGAAGAAAATCGCCGCAGGAGTAGCAGCCTTATTACTGGCCACTGTTATGATCCAACCGAATGTCGGACAAGCTGAGAAGAAGACCACTGCCGACGTAGATAAAGAGTTGAGAATGCTTCAGGAGCAGGTCAAGCAAGCACGGCAACAGAAGAACAAGGCTGCGGATGATAAACAAGAAGCCCAGCATTATAAGAATAAAACGAACCAGAACCTGAAATACGTCATGGAGCAAATCAGTATCGTCAGTAATGAATTAACCAAAATTTCCGTGAAGATCGACCAAACGGAAGATTCCTTGAAAAAAACAACAAAGGAGCTTGAAGCGGCGGAGGAGCGCATCGCATCCCGTGAAAAGCTGTTGGAATCCCGGATTCGTCTCATTTATATGGATGGTCAGGTATCCTATCTGGATGTGCTGCTCTCCTCGACCAGCTTCAGTGATTTCATTGAGCGCGCGGATTCGTTGAAATCCATCGTGGATCAGGACCAGGATCTGCTCGTACAGCATAAGCAGGACAAGCTGCTGGTCATTGATAAGAAGAAGGAACTTGAAGGCCAATATGCTACAGCCAAAGATCTGTATGGTCAGATGGAAGACCGCAAGAGCATTCTGAACGAGAAGGAACAGGAGAAGCGCGTTCTTCTGGCCCAGTACGATCAGGATATCGAGGATGCTGACATCTTGACTGAGGAGCAGGATAAAATGCTGGTTGCCCTGGCGAGCAAGCGTTCCGACCTGCAGAAGGAAAAGAACAAGCTGGCTGCTGAGGAAGCAGCCCGTAAAGCGGCGGCTGCCAAAGCGGCCGCAGCGAAGAGAGCGAAAGCGACAACCCTCGGCGGAAGCAAGGGCGGCGGTGGATACACAGGAAACGGTGGCCCATTCGCGATTCCGGTCTCCGGTGCCAGACTTTCTTCGGGTTATGGACCGCGCGTGCACCCGGTAACGGGTGAAGTCGGCAAGATGCATACAGGTCAGGATTTTGCTGTTCCGCAAGGGACCGAGATCCGTGCAGCCGAGAGCGGCACGGTGATCTTGGCCGAGTGGTGGAGCGGTTACGGAAACTGTGTTATTGTTGATCATGGGGGCGGTGTGTGGACTTTATATGGACATATCCGCAATGGCGGCATTAAGGTCAGCGAAGGCGACAAGGTGTCCAGAGGGCAGAAGATTGCCGAGGTGGGTTCCACTGGCCAGAGCACAGGACCGCATCTTCACTTTGAAGTTCGGGTCAACGGATCACCGGTTAATCCTTCGCCGTATCTGTAACTGATTCTTATGACCGATACTATATAACCTTCAGACCGCTGTATAAATATTCCCGGCAAGCCAATCATATACTAGGTGGACGGGATTCCCCGTGTGTTTAGCAGTTGAAACGTACAAAGGCGGTGAAGTACTTGCTGAAAAAACGAACGGCTGTCTTTCTGGTCATAGCTGCCCTGTTGTGCGGCGGACTGTTAACGATGGCTTTGACTCAGCTACCTGCTCCCAGTCAGACCGGAGACGGCGAGGGGTTGCTGGCCAGTATAGCGAACAAGAATGGACTGGAGCAGTCTGAAGCGAAGAAATTGGGGACAGCGATTGACCTCATCGAAAGCAATTATTACAAGGATATCGACCGGTCGAAGCTGATTGACGGCGCCATCAACGGTATGATGGAAGCCCTGGAGGATCCGTATTCCAACTATATGGGAAAAGAGACGGCAGCCCAGTTTGAAGAGAGCATTGAAGGCTCCTTCACGGGAATCGGTGCCGAGGTCTCCTCTGTAGACGGCAATGTGATCGTCGTATCACCGATCAAGGGATCTCCTGCCGATAAAGCAGGGATTCGGGCGAAAGATGCCATTCTTTCCGTTAATGGCGAGTCCTTGCAGGGGCTTGAGCTGAATGCGGCCGTAAACAAGATTCGCGGACCTAAGGGCTCCAAGGCCGTTCTTCAGATTAAGCGTGCAGGATCCGAACAGCCGATCGAGTATGTGATCGTTCGCGATGATGTCGATCTGGAAACCGTATCTGCCCGGATGGAGAAGGGCGGTATCGGCGTCATTGAGATTTCCCAATTCTCTCTGAATACAGGCAAACGCTTTGAAGAAGAACTCAAGAAGCTGGAAGGTCAGGGCATGAAGGGACTGCTGATTGATGTTCGGAACAATCCGGGCGGCGTATTGTCCGTGGTGATCGATATTGCAGAGCAGTTCGTGCCTAAAGGCGAACTGATTGTTCAGGTAGAGGATAAGGATAAGAAGCGGGAGAAGCATCCTTCGAACGGTGAAGCCAAATCCTATCCGATCACGGTGCTGATGAACAAGGGAAGCGCGAGCGCGTCCGAAATCCTGGCAGGCGCGCTGCAGCAATCTGCAGGAGCTACCCTGATGGGCGAGCATTCCTTCGGTAAAGGGACCGTTCAAACCAGCTTTGACAAGCAGCTTGGCGATGGAAGTTTACTGAAAGTGACAATTGCCAAGTGGTTGACGCCTAACGGAACCTGGATCCATGAGAAGGGGATTGAACCGGATATTAAGGTGTCGCAGCCGGAGTACTTCACGGTTGCACCAATCGATAAGAAGAAAACCTATGCGTACGATGCAAACAGCACCGATGTCAAGAACGCACAGATCATGCTGGAAGCGGTTGGTTATAAGACAGGGCGTTCGGATGGTTACTTCGATCGGAATACGGAGAAGGCGGTCAAGAGCTTCCAGAGCAAGAATAAGCTGAAAGCGGATGGTATTATTAATACCGCGACAGCCGAGGCATTGGAGGCCGCATTGATCGAGAAGATTCAGGATCCGAAAGAGGATAATCAAATGAATCGCGGAATTGCCGAGGTTCGGAAGGAAATCGCCACAAAGGCGTCGAACAAGTAAGAAGGCTGAATTTTAGCCTTCTTTTTTCTTTTAAGGTGCATGTTCAGTTGAAGTGTTTCTTGAATTTTGAACTACGTTTTAGAGCTGAAAGGAGCGTGGCAAGCTGTTGGAGACATTGAAACAACTGCTTATGTATGGGATAGAGGCAGGCATACAACTGCTGACGCAGCCCTTTTATTATATTTCGATTTTGTTTGTGATGCTGTTTTACCGAAGGCAGGTGCTGGTGGAGCGTAAGCTGTTCCATGTGAAGCTGCATTCTTGGGGAATTCAGACCTGGCGGACGTTTCTCGGTGGGGTGCTGGCAGGCATCGCCGTTTCCATCGTTGTGGCCTTCCTGGGTATATCGTTAAGTTTGGAAGCCATCCTATGCATTTGGGTGACTTCGCTGATTCTGATGCTGTTTCATATTCGGTATTTATGCTTTGCTTATTCCATCGGGCTGCTTGGCATCCTCCAGTTCGTCCTAGGCTGGTTTCCGAACTGGCAGCCAGACGGCTGGATCAGCCATGTAACGACGACAATCCTTAGTCTGGATATCCCGGCATTGCTGGCTTTATCCGCCGTATTGCACTTTGCAGAAGCCATGCTGGTCAGGCTCCAAGGCTCGGGCTTTGCAACCCCTCTGTTTCTGGAAGGAAAGCGCGGCAGACTTGTGGGCGGCTATCATATGCAGAGCTTCTGGCCGCTGCCCCTGTTCTTGCTTGTCCCCGCGGTTGGCGGAGGCAGTGTGCTGCCGTGGACCCCATTCTTCGGGGGCGATGCCTGGAGCGGCGGCTTTACGATGATGGCGCTCCCGGTCGTGATTGGCTTCGGGGAAATGACGCAGAGCATGCTGCCGCAGGAGAAGGCGGGAATTACGGCGAAACGGCTTGTATTCTATGCGGCGACCGTGCTGGCATTGAGCCTGCTGGCCGAGTGGTGGACGCCGCTTATGATCGTGGCTGCATTATCAGCGCTGCTGCTCCATGAAGGTTTGGTGTGGTACAGCCGTTATGAAGAGCAGCAGCGAAGCCCGATCTTTGTGCATCCGATTCGTGGACTGCGAGTACTCGCAGTCCTTCCGGATAGCCCGGCAAGCGAGCTTGGCATTCTTGCGGGAGAGACGATTCTGAAGGTGAATGGCAAACTGATTCACAGCAAGGAGCAGCTGCATGGAGCGCTGCGGCAGAATTCGGCCTTCTGTAAGCTGGAGGTTCAGAACCATCAAGGCGAGAGCAAGTTCCTGCAGCGTGCGATTTACGCGGGCGATCATCATCAGTTGGGAGCCATCGTTGCTCCGGATCCGAGGGATGGCATAGCGGTAGGTTTGAAGCCGGTAAGCTTGCTGACCCTGCTAGCGAATAAACTTCATCTTCGCAGCAAGCGAGGATCATCTGAGGGCAAGACGCCCGGTGGCTCCGAAGATGCAGGATTCCATTCGTGAATGAACAATTAACAGGCCCTTGTCCTATGGACAAGGGCCTGTTTTATTTGACTTTATAAGCTAACGCAGAATGCGAAAAGGTCTAGGCCTGCACTTTTTTTAGATAAAAAATAGCGATTTGCGTCCGGTCCCGAAGATTCAGCTTGCCTAATATTTCGGTTACGTAGTTCTTGATGGTACCTTCGCTTAAGTAGAGCTGGCCGGCAATTTCCTTGTTGGACAGGCCTTCTGCAATAAGGCCGACAATATTCTTCTCGGCCGGGGTAAGACCTAATGATCCAAGAACATCAGACTGGGAGACCGATTGGGGTGCAGGACGGAGCATGCCGGTCAGCTTGCGGGCAATATCCGGATGGATCAGCATGTTACCGTCGTATACCGTTTTGATACCCTGGATGATCCGGTCCGGCGGAATGTTTTTGAGCAGATATCCGCTGGCCCCGTTCCGCAGCGCTTCCACAATGTAATCATCATTATCGAATGTCGTCAGCATGAGTACCCGAATGCCCGGGTGCTGTTCGCGAATTCGCCGCGTGCCTTCAACGCCGTCGCATACCGGCATGCGGATGTCCATGAGGATCACGTCTGCCGTAAGCCCACCCTCCAATAAAGCCAGAGCTTCTTCGCCGTGTGCCGCGACACCGGAGATTTCAATATCCGGGTCCATCCCTACCAGCAACTTCAGACTTTCTCGAATAAACGGGTCATCATCTACAATCAGAACTGATATCATGGATGTCCACGACCTTTACTAAAATATAGATATCGAATTACACAATCTCACTCTTTCGATAGACAGGTAGCCGGGTGATGACGGTAAAAGGTGCCGTTCCCCGTATCTCTAACGTCCCACCAACAACTTGAGTTCGTTCAAGCATGCCGCTTAGACCGATGCCTTGACGTTCAGGGACAGCCGCATGGGCGACCGTCTCTTTGACCTCCCCGTTATTGGAAACCTCCATTCGAATTTCCTGTTCCCCGTAGTGAAGCAAGATTTCAACCCGTCCGGCTTCGCCATGGCGGATGGCGTTGGTTATGGCTTCTCGGGCATTTTTATACAGAACCACCTGCTGACTAGGATAGAGCGGATAGGGCATGCCGTGCAGGATAAGTTCGGTTTCGATTCCGGTCTCCCTCCCCGTTTCCTCAAGCAGCCGACTCAAGGAATAATCGTCAGCAATACGTCTGCCGGGGCTCATTTGTTTTACAGCCGTGCGCATTTGCTCCATGCTCTGTCCTAACTGGTCACGGATCTGATGCAGCATATCCATACCTCGGGCCGGATCATGAGGTACGACTTGGAGGGCGGCTTCCATCATCATTTTGACGCGAATCAGCCGGTGGCCGATGTCGTCATGGAGCTGGCGCGAGATGCGGTGGCGTTCCTCCACCTGTGCCGCGTTCTCTACCTGATGCGCGAATTGCAGCAATTGTCTACCTGCCTCATCCTGCTGGAAATGAAGTCTCTTGAGCTCGTCGTATAACTGAATATGGTCAACTTGTTTCTGATTCATCCGATGGATATGACTGAACGTTACGGCCAGAAACAGAAAGAGGAGATTGGCCGTTGTAATCAGCAGTGGATCATAATCGGTAATGGCGATGTTCAGCAGCACGAGATGGGCGGTTGCCATCCAGAATTTGCTTGACCGCTCCTGAAACAAGGGCAGATAGACACATAATGCAGACACGGACAGGAAGACCATCATGAAGCCGTATTGATGGCATAACCACAGGGACAGCGCCATCTCCAGCAGCACCGCTGCTCTTAGATAGGCTGGGGATCGTACAAAGCGGCTTAACACTGTAAGGGCCAGAAAGAGCAGAAAGTACACCATGTATTCTCCATAATAGTCGAGCTGCTGCAGAAAGATATCAGCCGCAGCGGGAAGGAGAATCAGGCCGTAGCGCAGATAGGTGAGTGGGGAGGTCACAATGCGATCAGCACCCTTTTCCATAATAAAATCAAACCGTACACACGATTGGCTTCATTATATCACAAGGATGTTTTACATAAGGAGATGACTTTCGTCACCCGTATAAGGTGACTTCCTCTACCTTCAAGAGCTGAGGGTCTTAGATAAAATGAACTTAACGGATAGATACGAAAGAAATGGAGTTGGTGATGATGGCGGTCTTTCTGCAGATGAAAGATGTCGTGAAACGATACGGTAGCAAGCTGTCGGTGGACCATATGAACCTGGAAGTGAATGAAGGCGAGATCTTCGGGCTTCTCGGACCGAACGGGGCCGGCAAGAGCACATCCATCAACATGATCTGCGGGCTTCTCACGAAGGACCAGGGCAGCATTAAAGTTGACGGTATCTCGATTGAAGAGCAGCCGCTGGAAGTGAAGCGGAGAATCGGATTGGTGCCGCAGGATCTGGCCCTATATGAAGAGATGTCCGCTTGGGACAATGTCACTTTTTTTGCGAAATTGTATGGACTGCGCGGCAATCTGCTGAAGGAACGGGTGGAGGAGGCACTGGAGTTTGTCGGGCTGCAGGACCAGGCTAAAGAACGGCCGTCAACCTTCTCCGGCGGGATGAAGAGAAGACTGAACATTGCCTGCTCGATCACGCACCGTCCGAAACTTATTATCATGGATGAGCCAACGGTGGGAATTGATCCGCAGTCGCGCAATCATATCTTGGAATCAGTGAAGACACTGAACCGTATGGGCTCTACCGTTATCTATACAAGTCATTACATGGAGGAAGTTGCCGCGATCAGTGACCGGGTGGCGATTATGGATCAAGGTCATGTCATCGCTTGCGGAACGCAGCAGGAGCTTCGGGCGCGTGTCGCCCATGAGGAGAAAATCCTCCTTACCGCAGACGGGATAACGCAGGACTTGATCGAGCAACTGACGATTCATCCGCGTGTAAGGCGCGTTACGCAGAATGACAGCGAGATTCAGGTCTATGTGCCTTCGGCCCAGAATGAGCTGCAGGATATCCTGTTCATCTGCAGTAAACATGATACCATTCTCCGAACCTTGCAGTGTGAGGAGCCGGACCTCGAAACGTTGTTTCTCAGTTTGACCGGGCGGACGCTCCGGGATTAATCACATGCGCACGTCTGGGAATCTATGAAGGAGGAATACCGGAGATGAATATGATGATTATCGCCTGGTTTGAGCTGAGGCGGATGGTTACCAGCCGCTCGGTGCTAATTAACCAATTTTTGCTGCCGCTGATCCTTATTTTTATATTAGGCAACGCACTTTCGGGCTGGTTCGGTAATGATCAGGAATTTAAACAACAACCGGTCAGGGTAGGAGTTGTCTTGAGTCCTACGGATGGGGGCCAACTGCCAAAAAGCATTCAGGCTCTGATGAATACACCGGCACTACAAGACATTCTGGTACAAGAGATCGTTGCGAGCCGTGAAGAGGCGGAAGGAAAGCTGCGCAGGGGCGAGGTGGATTATGCGGTAGTGACCCCAGCTTCTTTTGATGAACGAATGGGCCAGGGAGACGAAGTAAAACTTGAATTGCTGCCGGGAAGGGACCGTAATCTCAATCTGGTGGCTGACACCATCTTTAAAACCTTTATTGCAGATGCCAATCACAAACAGGCGGAGGCCGTTGTTCTGGGCCGAGATAAGGTTCTTGCGGCACAAGCCGCAGCGCCTGTTGAGGCCACACCCGGACCGAACATTACGATCGGGCAGCTGAGTGAGAAAGAATCCACGTATTCGGCGGCGCAATACTACGCAGCGGCCATGCTGATTATGTTTCTGCTATATTCGGGCCTGATGGCAAGCAGCAGTCTGCTGGGAGAGCGGGAAAGCAAGACTCTTTATCGTCTGCAAAGCGCACCGGTGACCCCCGGAACCATATTTGCAGGGAAAATTATCGGCTGCACTTTGATTACACTTGCACAGGCAGCGGCCATCGTGCTAGGGTCCATGTGGCTGTATGGCGTGAAATGGGGCCCTCACCCCTTTCTGCTCACGATGGTCTGTGTATTAATTGCATTATCGTCCATGACCATTGCCACGTTCATAACGCTAATTTCTTCGACAGCTGCAGGGGCCAGAGGGTTGATGCAGGCTATCATTATCGCCATGACGTTTGTCAGTGGAGGCTTCATGCCGCTGCCTATGGAGTTCTTCCAGAAGATCGGAGCCTTCACCGTTAATCATTGGGCTATGCAGAGCATGCTCCGGATGATGCTGGATAGCGAAGTGCATTTGATTATTACCTGTGTCGGCATGCTGGCGGCTATTACCGCAGCTTTGTCGACGCTGCAGCCATGTTTATGTATAGGAAGGTGGGATACCATGCATAGCTTGACCATTGCCTGGCATATGGTAAGGCGGACGCTTGGGCGAAAAAGGGGCTGGATCGTTTATCTGCTGGTCCCTTGCGTGGTCGTTACTTTGACGGTGTTTCTCATGGGGCAGACGACAGCCGCAAGCATTCTGGTCTCCTACGTGAATGAGGACGAGGGGCCCGCGGGTCAATACCTGATAAGCGAACTGGAGCGTAGTGGACAATATGTACTGAAGCAATCTGTGACCGAAAGTACGCTCAAGGAAGAGCTGATAGAGAATAAAAGCACGGTAGGTGTTTATATACCGGAGGGCTTCAGCGATGCATTGTTGGAAGGACAATGGTCAACGGTGAAGGTGTACGAAATATCAACCTCGGAAGCTTCGGTTATGATTCGAATGACGGCGGATTCAGCGGCAACGCGCCTGAGCGGCACTGCGGCCTTGATCCGGGAGACCTCAGGTCCAAGTGTGAATCCCATGATGGCATTGGAAGAGGTGATCGGGCAGTCTGTACAGAACCGGGTGGATACGCAGGTTACCGATTTAAATTTATATGCCAGACCGGGGCTCTCCAACGTTACGGGATTTACCCTGATGTTTATGATGACCCTGATCTCCAGCGTGGTATCCATGATTATGGATGACCGCAGGCAGAGAACATTATCGCGCATGTATACGGCACCTGTACGAGCTTATCAAATTGCTCTGGGCAATTTCCTGGGCAGCTTGGTAGTCGGCTCGCTGCAGGTGGTGATTGTGCTTGTTCTCAGCCGGTATGTACTCCGTTATGATTACGGTATCCCGTTATTGCTGCACTTCCTCATTCTGATGGCTTTCATGCTGGTCTCATTAGGGGTTGCCAGCACGGTAGCCGGGTTAATCCGGAACGGGCAAAATGCGGCGATGATCAATTCCATGATCGTCACACCGACCTGTATGCTGGGCGGATGCTTCTGGCCGCTTGCCATCATGCCGGACTTCATGCAGAAAATCGCCAATTTCATTCCTCAAAAATGGGCGATCGAGGCGGTGGAGACGGCAGCTACGGGGGGGACGCTGTCTGATATCGGTTTGCCGCTTGCGGTTCTTGGGCTGATGGCTGTCATTCTGCTGGCTGTAGGGTCTGTTGTCTTGCGGCCAAGCGAGAGCGGGGCAGGGCATGGCGCCTAGGCGCAAGGCTTTAAATCCTTGTTAACTGCAGAGATATCGTCGTTGCCGGCATAATTATTGGGTTTCGTGATTTTCATATAAAAAAGAGCGCCTGGCCAGATCTGAATGTACATGGATTCAGTCTGCCGGGCGCTTGTTACATGGAATATAAAGTGTGCTGCGACAACACGGTACCCAAGTCATCTTGAGTGTGTTGGACCTGTTTGAATATGTGAAGAATCAGCTGAATCCACCCTTCACTATGTAGAACGAGACTACTGCTTCAGCTGTCTCAACACCGTGATTTCAACCCGGCGGTTTTTCTGTTTGCCTTCGGGTGTGGCGTTGTCCGCTGCCGGACGGGTATCGGCATAACCAGCGTACTGGAATCCTGCCGGGTCCAGCTTGCTGTCCTCCAGGAAGAATCTCAGCACCGACATGGCACGGGCGCCGGATAGCTCCCAGTTATCCTTGTAGCTGGAGTGGCGACCAATCGGCACGTTGTCCGTATGCCCTTCGATGCTTACCGTTGTATTCAAATCGCCGAACAGGCTTGCCAGCTTGCCGAGCACCGGGGCAGCCCCGGATTTAAGCTCGGCCTTCCCGACATCGAACAGGAAGCGGTCGCTTAACGTAATGGCAATCCCCTGGGGCTCGTCCGAAATGAAGATGTCCTCCTCCAGCTGGTTGTCTTTCACGTACTGCTGAATGAGTCCCATAAAGTTCGCAAGTTCCTCTTCCTGGGCTCGGAAGGCCAGCTCACGCTCGGTTAAAGGTGCTTCCCCGTTATCTTCCTCCTTATCCTCAGTGACGGCTGTTTGTGGCGGCGGATTCTTATGGTTCTCCGTATCGGCTGTGCCCGTAATGCCCGAACCCATCTCCAGGATGCTGTCACCGCTCTGGAAGGTGGCCTGCAGGGACTGGGTGACCAGTTTGTATTTTTCCGTATCCAGCCGACTCATGGCATACATTACAACAAAAAAGATCAGAAGCAGCGTAATCAGATCCGCATAGGTGATCATCCAGCGGTCGCGCTGATCGCTTCCATCCTGCTTACGGTTGCGCCGCCGTCTATTCGGCTGTCTCATGCGCGATCCCCCTTGAGGACGGAGTATCCGTGGTGCCGGCGGAAGCGAAGGAGGCTAGCTTTTTGCGGACCAACAGCGGGTGCTCGCCGTTCTGAACAGCCATAATTCCTTCGAGCAGCAGCTCCATGTTTGCAATTTCTTCTTCGGAGCGTGCTTTAATCTTCGATGCAATGGGCAAAAAGATAATATTGGCACTCGCAACACCGTATAAAGTTGCGGTGAATGCAACAGCGATGGAAGGGCCGAGATTGGTTGGGTCTTGCAGACTGCCCAATACATGGATCAATCCCATGACGGTACCGATGATGCCCATGGTAGGGGCATATCCCCCGGCGGATTCGAAAATTTTGGCATAGCCTTCATGCTTCTGCTCGGCGGCATTGATATCGAGCTCCAGGATTTGCCGCACCATTTCAGGGTCGTTGCCGTCCACAACCATCTGCATGCCTTCCCGAAGGAACGGATCCTCGTGGTCGGCCGAGATGCGCTCCAGCGCCAGGACGCCATCTCTTCTGGCCGTTACCGACATATCGACGATGTCGTCAATCAGCTTCTCTGACGAACGCTCGCTGCGGCCGAAGGCCAGCTTGAGCGCAGCAGGGATGGTGCGGAGCCGGGTGGCAGGGAAACTGACGATGACGGCGGCTATGGTGCCGCCGAATACGATAAGGGCTGCCGCACCTTGCAGCAGACCGCTCAGATGACCGCCTTCCCATAAGAATCCCCCGATCAACGCGGCGAGACCGGCGAGAATGCCAAAAATAATCGTAATATCCATAACGCTGTACCATCTCCTTTAAGGAAGTTAAATTCATGAAGTCATAAGTTTGATATAAAGCTTGTTCAATGCGGGCCATGAAGTCTGCCAGACTCTATAAGTTGAAATCCCGACAACGGGAACTGGAACTTATTGAAATTTTCATTAAACTGTTTGCATCAAAAAAAGGGAAGGGGTATAATGAGACGGGAACAAATATTCTTATTCCCTAAGTAGACACCACTAATTTCCCATAATATATCATCGGGAAGTTTCGACATATCTTTTAGCATGAATTTAATTTTAGAGTATGAGGGTGATGAAGGGCAATGAGCGATTTAGTTGTCAGTACCAAATCCTTTGAGATCGAGTCTGAATTCCAGCCGCAGGGCGACCAGCCCACGGCTATTGATGCGTTGGTCGAAGGATTGCACCAAGGGAAGAAGCATCAGACACTGCTGGGTGCAACAGGAACGGGTAAGACGTTTACGATCGCGCAAACAATCGCCAAGGTAAACCGTCCGACACTCGTCATTGCACATAACAAGACGCTGGCTGCTCAACTGGCCAGTGAGTTCAAGGAATTCTTCCCGAACAACTCGGTGGATTATTTCGTGAGTTATTACGATTACTATCAGCCGGAAGCCTATATCCCTTCCTCTGATACGTATATCGAGAAGGACTCCAGTATTAATGAAGAAATTGATAAGCTTCGCCACTCTGCAACAAGCTCGCTGTTCGAACGGCGCGATGTCATCATTGTGGCGAGTGTATCTTGCATATACGGTTTGGGTTCGCCGCATGAGTACGGTGAACTGCTGCTTTCGCTGCGGGTGGGTATGGAGAAACCTCGAAATCAGATTTTGTCCCGACTTGTTGACATCCAATATCAGCGGAACGATATCAACTTCGTTCGCGGCACATTCCGCGTTCGGGGGGACGTCATCGAGATTTTCCCTGCTTCGAAGGGGGAGCATGCCGTTCGCGTTGAGTTGTTCGGCGACGAGATTGAACGGATCACAGAGATTGACGTGTTGACGGGCGAGCTGGTTGGAGAACGAGACCATGTCGCCATATTCCCGGCATCTCACTTCGTTACCCGTGAAGAAACGATGCGGGTAGCGCTTGTCAATATCGAACGGGAGCTGGAAGAGCGTCTCGAACTTCTTCGTTCGGAAGGCAAGCTGCTGGAAGCGCAGCGACTGGAACAGCGCACCCGTTATGATATTGAGATGATGAAGGAAGTCGGCTTCTGCTCCGGCATCGAGAACTATTCCGGTCCGCTGACCTTCAGAGAGGCGGGGGCAACCCCCTATACACTCCTGGATTACTTCCCGGACGATATGCTGTTTGTCATTGATGAATCGCATGTGACCCTGCCGCAGATCCGCGCGATGTACAACGGTGACCGTGCGCGCAAAACCGTGCTGGTCGACCATGGTTTCCGATTGCCGTCCGCGCTGGATAACCGGCCGCTGAAGTTCGAGGAATTCGAGGAGAAGGTGAACCAGATCATCTACGTATCGGCTACGCCGGGTCCGTATGAGATGGAGCACTGCGAGACGATGGTTGAGCAGATCATCCGTCCGACAGGACTGCTTGATCCGATCATCGATGTGCGTCCTACAGAAGGCCAGATTGATGATCTGATCAGCGAGATCCATGACCGGGTGGAGCGCGATGAGCGTGTGCTCGTGACCACCCTGACGAAGAAAATGTCGGAGGATCTGACCGATTATTTGAAGGAGATCGGGATCAAGGTTCGTTATATGCACTCCGACATCAAAACGCTGGAACGGATGCAGATCCTTCGCGATCTGCGGCTTGGTACATTCCACGTGCTGGTGGGTATTAACCTTCTACGGGAAGGTCTTGACCTGCCAGAGGTTTCCCTGGTTGCGATTCTGGATGCGGACAAGGAAGGCTTCCTCCGTTCTGACCGTTCCCTTATCCAGACGATTGGCCGGGCTGCGCGGAACTCGGAAGGTAAAGTTATCATGTACGGCAACAAGATCACCGATTCCATGGATCGGGCGATCAAGGAAACCGAACGTCGCCGCAGCATTCAGGTCGCTTATAATGAGGAGCACGGCATTACGCCGCAGACGATCCGCAAGAAGATCCGCGATGTCATCGAAGCAACGAAGGTTGCAGAGGGCAAGACCGATTATCTGGTGGGCGAAGGACAGAAGATGTCGAAGAAAGAACGTCAGAATCTGATTCAGCGTCTGCAGTCCGAGATGAAGGAAGCCGCAAAGAATTTGCAATTCGAGCGTGCGGCAGAGCTTCGTGATGCCCTTCTGGAGCTGCAGGCTGAATAATATGGGTTGAAGAATGTCAAGGGGGACGGCCAAGCGGTCGTTCTCTTTGTGAAATAAATACAGCTATACATGCATGCCATATGGAGTAGGAGATGATATCGTTTGGCAAGTGAAAATATTGTGATCAAAGGCGCCCGCGCACACAATCTGAAAAATATCGACGTCACGATACCTCGTGACAAGTTCGTTGTTCTTACAGGTCTTAGCGGCTCGGGCAAATCCTCGCTCGCATTTGATACCATTTATGCCGAGGGTCAGCGTCGTTACGTGGAATCCTTGTCCGCTTATGCCCGCCAGTTCCTCGGACAAATGGAAAAACCGGATGTCGATTCCATCGACGGCTTATCGCCTGCGATATCGATTGACCAGAAAACGACGAGCCGCAACCCGCGTTCCACGGTAGGTACCGTAACGGAAATCTACGATTATCTGCGACTCCTGTTCGCTCGCATTGGACATCCTCATTGCCCGGAGCATGGCGTGGAGATCACTTCCCAGACGGTCGAACAGATGGTAGACCGTATCATGCAGTATCCGGAGAAGACGAGACTGCAGATTCTGGCACCGGTCATTTCTGGACGCAAAGGCGAGCATAAGAATCTGTTTGCCGATATTGCGAAGCAGGGCTTTGTCCGGGTTCGTGTCAACGGGGAGCTGCGTGATCTGTCGGACAGCATCGAGCTTGAGAAGAATAAGAAGCATACGATCGAGGTTGTGGTTGATCGAATCGTGGTCAAGGAAGATATTGAGGCACGTCTTGCCGATTCGATCGAGACGGCATTGAATCTGTCGGGCGGCCAGCTTCTGGTTGATATTATGGGACAAGAGGAGCTGCGCTTCAGCTCCAACTTCGCTTGCCCGATCTGCGGTTTCAGCATGGAAGAGCTGACGCCGAGGATGTTCTCTTTTAACACCCCGTTCGGAGCTTGTCCGGAATGCGACGGCTTGGGTGTGGAGATGATTGTGGATTCGGAGCTGCTGGTGCCGGATATGAGCAAAAGTATAGAAGAAGGCGCCTTTGCCGCATGGAGTGGAGGCACCTCCACCTATTATCCGCAATTTCTGAAATCGGTCTGCGTGCATTTCGGCATTCCGCAGGACAAGCCGGTCAGCACCCTGACCCAGGAACAGATGAATAAGCTGTTATATGGCACGGGCAAAGAGAAGGTTCATTTCCGTTATGAGAATGATTTCGGTCAGCGCAAGGAAGCGCACGTGACCTTTGAGGGAATTATTCCGAATCTGGAACGCCGCTACCGGGATACGAATTCCGAAGGTATTCGCGAGTACATCGAAGGCTACATGAGCAGCAAGCCATGCGACGTATGTAAAGGGCATCGTCTTCGGAAGGAGAGCCTGGCCGTTACGATCAATGAGCGCAATATGGCCTACGTTTCCAGTCTGTCGATCGGGGATTCCCTGAAATTCTTCGATCATCTGGAACTCAGCGAGAAAGAAACCCAGATTGCCAACCTCATCCTGAAAGAGATTCACAGCCGGCTGGGATTCCTGGTCAATGTGGGATTGGATTACCTCACCCTCAGCCGTTCAGCGGGAACGCTGTCTGGCGGGGAAGCACAACGAATCCGGCTAGCCACGCAGATCGGATCGAGCCTGATGGGCGTGTTGTACATTTTGGACGAGCCTAGTATTGGACTTCACCAGCGGGATAACGACCGACTGATCTCCACCCTTGAGCATATGCGGAATTTGGGCAATACGCTGATTGTGGTAGAGCACGACGAAGATACGATGATGGCTGCGGACTATATCATCGATATCGGTCCAGGCGCTGGCATCCATGGCGGCCAGGTTATTGCGGAGGGAACACCGAAGGAGATTATGAAGGACCCTAATTCTCTGACGGGGCAATATCTGAGCGGCCGCAAATTCATTCCGGTTAACAGCGAGCGGCGCAAGACTGATGGACGCTGGCTTGAGATCAAGGGCGCGAAAGAAAACAATCTCAAGAATATCAACGTGAAAATTCCGATTGGCGTGTTTACTGCGGTAACCGGCGTGTCCGGATCCGGTAAATCAACGCTGGTGAATGAGATTCTGTATAAAACGCTGGCCCGCGATTTGAACAAGGCGAAGGTGCGTCCAGGGAAATACCGTGAAATGAAAGGTCTCGAGCATATCGAGAAGGTCATTGACATTGACCAGTCTCCGATCGGCCGTACGCCTCGCTCGAACCCTGCTACCTATACAGGCGTCTTCGACGATATCAGGGACATCTTCTCCCAGACGAATGAAGCGAAGATTCGCGGATACAAGAAAGGCCGCTTCAGCTTCAACGTGAAGGGCGGACGCTGCGAGGCCTGCCGCGGGGACGGAATCATCAAGATTGAAATGCACTTCCTGCCGGATATTTACGTTCCTTGCGAAGTATGTAAGGGCAAGCGCTATAACCGTGAAACGCTGGAAGTCAAATATAAAGGCAAGAACATCTCCGAAGTGCTGGAGATGACGGTTGAGAATGCAACGGATTTCTTCCAGAACATTCCGAAGATTCACCGCAAAATGCAAACCTTGATGGATGTTGGCTTGGGCTACATTACGCTGGGCCAGCCTGCCACAACGCTGTCCGGCGGTGAAGCCCAGCGCGTGAAGCTGGCATCTGAGCTGTACCGCCGCAGCACAGGGAAAACGATGTATATCCTGGATGAACCGACAACCGGCCTGCATGTGGACGATATCGACCGTCTGTTAGTTGTGCTCCACCGCCTGGTAGAATCCGGCGAGTCCGTCCTGGTCATCGAGCACAATCTGGATGTCATTAAGACGGCGGATTATCTGATCGATCTTGGTCCAGAGGGCGGCAGCGGTGGCGGTACGATCATTGCCACAGGTACGCCTGAGGAATTGGTGAAGGTGCCGGAGTCTTATACAGGCAAGTACCTGAAGCCGGTCTTGGAACGTGATACGAAGCGAACCAAGGAACTGAACAAGGTTGAGGCTGCGCGTTCATAGTAGTTCGGCTTTCTTCCCATGCTGAAGGGGATTGCGCTGGCATTGTAATCAACAAATAACTTCAGCCAATGAACAAGAGGTTGTCTGAGAAAAGAGCACCCGATGGAATAATCGGGGGCTCTTTTTTTCTTATCCAAGAGCAGCTTAGAGAATGGAGTAGTCGGTGAAGGAATATACTGTGTATTTTCATATATTCCTCCAATACCATCCCGTTCCAGGATATGGTATGATCTTGGTGATTTTGATTAATGGGGGGATTGTATGAAGAGGTACACCTATTCCATGCTGATTGCTCTGGCAGCAAGTGCTTTATACATAAACTCATCCACTAGTGCTCAAGCAGGCGTTATTTTTTCAGATATCGATCCATCCTATGCAAAGGATGCCATTCTCCGGTTAGCAGACAGCGGGCTGCTCCAAGGTGACGGGTACGAGGAGTTCAATCCGAAAGAAAACGTGAGCCGGCAGGATTTTGTTATCATGATCGTAAATGCGTTAAATCTGAGTACAGGCAATCCTCCCGAGAGGGCTACATTTAAGGATGTGTCTAACGATCATTATGCCTTCTCCGCTATAGAAGCTGCGGTGAATAAGGGACTCGTCATGGGAGTCGGAAACGGAAGGTTTGGACTGGGACAACCGCTGACACAGCAGGATATGGCCGTGTTATGCCAGAGAGCCCTGCAAGAGATTACCGGCAAGGAAATTTTGCATGAGGGAACCTTGCAGGAGAAGTCTAATGATCCTTCGATTAGCGAATATGCAAAGGATGCTACAGCGCTTGCGCTGGAACTAGGTCTCTTCCCGGAAACCGCAAGTGATGGTTTTAGCCCCAAGGGGACAGTTACAAGGGAAGCCGCCGCCGCCGCAACCTTCAAATGGCTGCAAGCGGCGGAGCAGATCAAGCTGGATGCCCCCGAGAGCGGGTTGGATACTCCGGAGGAAGAGCTGGATTCTCAGCCAGAGAAAGAGCAGGAGACTCAATCAGAGGATACGCTACCGATCATCTATGGAGTTGCGACGCCTTCCCGAGAAGCAGCAGAAGTACCTTCAGGAGGTGCGCAGCCACATTCACCGCAATCGGGAACGGAATCGCAGGGGCCGTTACAATCACAGCTGCCGACAACACCACCTTCAGCTCCTAATGATGTGAAATTTCATGATGTGAATGGTCAGGTTCAATTGACCTGGACTCAGCGACAGGGCGAGACCTACAACGTCTATTCCAGTGCACAGCCGGGGGCAGGCTATACGTTATTGGCAGGCGGAGCGAGTGTGGAGGCGGGTTCTTATGTGATATTGAACGCAACTCATCAGGAGCCGACCTTCTATGTCATTGAAGCTGTCAATAGGATCGGCAAGAGCGGTTATTCCAGCGAAGTTTCGAGCCGGCCGAATAAAGTATCGGGTCTTCAGGCTATTCTAAATGAGGAAGAGGAATCCATTAGTCTAACCTGGTCAGATGCACAGGAAGGCGTTAAATATAATGTTTACTACATAGGACCCGACGGATCGAGATCACGCTTAAATGATGATCTGTTAGATAACCGTGCGTATCTCATCTCAAATCTCAATATGTTAGCTGGCCCGTCTGGCAGGTATACCCTTTATGTGGTCGCTGTTAACGGACTGAACGTAAGCAGTGAACCTTCCAATGAGGTTGCCCTCGATGTCAAAAAGGATCCGGAGGATCGGATCACGATCACGGACCCGTCCGTAGCCTTGCCTAATGATGACTTGGAAGAGGAAACGACAGCCGAACCGGAGTCGGTCACGGAGGACGATGGAGGACATCATCTTGATCCTGCAGATGTGCCGCTTGAGAGCTCCAAGCAGCCCCAACCCGATTACATTCCCTAAAATAACGGGCCACAGCCATGATGAAAGTCATGCTGAAGTCTGACAATTTGGTTAAAAATGAGAAATTTCTATGACTTTTTTTCATTTTTGGGGACAGAGGGCTTGCATCTGGACGGGCACATGGATAACATATAAGAAGATATGTAAATTTGCCCGAGAACAAACCCACGAGGAGGTACGTTTCATGATCCTTGCAGCAGCATCGGATGCGAGCGCAACATTCAAGACATTTGATATCTTTATGATTTTGTTTACGATTTTGATCTTGGTTGGTGTGGTTCGCTTGCTGATGGCCCGCCAAAAAAATAAATTCGCAATCGCTTTCGGCCTCGTCAGCTTATTTGTGTTCCTGTATTCTGACTATGCCATGATTACGGGATGGTTTAACAATTAGGCTGCATTCCGTACGTTATTAAAGCGGCTTCATTTGACGAAGGAAATACATACAAACAAGACGCCCTTCTGCTCTTGCAGGATGAAGGCGTCTTTTTGTTGCTTCGAGGGAAAGTTACACAATCCGCAAGAAAATAAAAAAGAAATAGGTCTAGAAGCAATGGCTGTATATGGAAAAACATGATAAATTGAGGAGTACAAGTTGGATAGAGGATGGAACCGGGGGAGGAATCGAACAATTGAAGAATATACATTGGCAGCAGCGATCAGCTGCTGTTCTGCTGGGGACCGTGATTCTGGCGGGAAGCTGCGGTGTCGTTATGGATACCGATATTGCGGCAGCTGCAGCATCAAAGAACAAAAGTACATATGAACAAAACGCGGTGCCACAGGTCATCAGCCTGATGTCGCCGTCGGTCGTTGGCATTATCGGGAAGGCTGCATCAGGAGGCGGGGAAGTGGACGATCGATATAACCTCGCTCATGGCACGGGGGTCATCTGGAAGTCAGACGGCTGGATTGTGACGAATGCCCATGTGGTGGATGGTCTTACCGGCATCACGATTGTGACCTCCGATGGCAAATCCTATAAAGCCAAGGGCGTATACAGTGATCCGATGAGCGATATCGCCTTGGTCAAAATCAATGCCAAATCCTTGAAGCCAGCCAAGTTTGCCGCTACCGCGCAAAATGCGCTGGTGGGGGAAACCGTGGTTGCCATTGGCACCCCGATCTCATTCTCGCTGCGGAATTCAGCCTCGGTCGGTGTGGTTAGCGGTCTAAACCGCAGCGTGGACGGTTCTTACCGTCTGATTCAGACCGATACAGCGATCAACCCTGGAAACAGCGGCGGCCCGCTGGTTAATCTGAAGGGCGAGGTTATCGGGATCAACAGCAAGAAATTCGCCGCGGTCGGCATTGAAAATATGGGTTTCTCCATCCCGGCGGAAACCGTTCGTTATGTGACGGATCACTTATTGAAATATGGTGAAGTGAGAAGAGCGGCACTCGGGTTGGAGCTGGAAGAGAGCTGGTCGGCCATTGTGGGGCTTCCTTCAGATGACCCACTGACGGTTACCAAGGTGCTGTCTGCAGAGGCACGCAAAATCGGGATTCAAGAAGACGATGTGTTATACGCAATTAACGGAAAGCGCGTATATTCCGTTGTAGATATAAACGAACGGTTAAAGTCCTTCATGCCGGGCCAGCATGTTCAATTGCTGATGCAGCGTGACGGGGATATCGTAAATCTTAAACTGACGCTCAGCCAGGATGGAAGCCAAGCTGTTTCGTCAAGCGTTGGGGAGGCTGAGTAATGGTTAAGAGAGCAAGCACGGAATCAAGCCGGCGTCTGCGGCGGTTTACAGCGGGCGCTGTGGCGGCTTTCATGTTATTTACGTCGCTGTCACTTCCGGTATGGGGGGATGACGTGGTTCCCGAGAAGCGGGTATTGATGGTGCAGAGCGGCAGCAGTACAGCTTCGGTGAATGGCACGGCCTACACGATTGCCAAACCCCAATTGAAACAGGGGGTGCTCATGGTGCCGCTTGGCGTGTTCAAGAAAGCTTTTGGCAGCGAGATCAGGCTCGAAGGGGAGAATCGGGTTCGATTGCTGCAGGGCTCGCATACCGTTGTGCTCGTGATCGACAACAAGACGGCTTGGATCGATGGGAAAAAGGTGCAGCTTCCGGCAGAACCAACGATGGTAGCCGGCACGCTGATGGTGCCTCTGCGCCCGGTTGCGGCAGGGATTGGCGCCAAGGTGAGCTCTTCCCAAGGCAAGCTGTCCATTAGCCTCATGGTTATGGATAAGGAAGAGAAGCAGGGCGAAGGTGAAATCAACAATACCACGGGAAAGACACGGATCGGGAATAGTTATTATGAATGGAGTATGAATTATCCCTCCTGGATGATGGTTGGAAGAGGGACGGACGACGAGAGCGGAGCCGCGTTCAATGACGCGACGGGCCGTTACTACTTGGAAGTCCATGCTTCCTCCCAGAAGGTGAAGCAAAGTCCCGATGACCTGCTGGAACGTCTTCTGAAGGAAGTAAACGACTCCGGGGATGTTGTGCTTCACCAGGAGACGGTCTCCGGCGGAACCGTGCCATACGCCAGAGTCATTTCTCGCGATGTGGACGGCGTCTTATGGGAAGGGCGGCAGTATTATGCCAACGACCGCGTGTATGAGCTGTATTTTGCCGATGCAGAAGCGGTTCACTACAAGGATATGGACAAACATGCGGGCTTGCTGGGCTCATTCAGAACGACCTATAATGCGGGGGACAAATCAGCAAAAGATGTATCGACCATCGTCAATGGTCTCCGGGAAACAGGAAGTGAGGAATACGGAATATGGTTCGGCGTTCCTGCAGGCTGGGAGATCAATAACAAGGAAATGCTGTATGGCGGGGAGGGAGAGGGCTACCTGTCCGTTTCGGTGACATCCGCTCCGACGGGGGCCGACTCTACATTGTCGGCTTGGGCACAGCGGCTTAAAGACTGGCTGCCGGAATCCTTTGTCAAGGATGCATACGAATATGTCGGACTTACGCCTGTTGAAATATCGGGTGTAAAAGGACAGATTCAGGAGGTACGGTACAACTTCGGCGATAAATGGGTAACCGAGTATGAAGTGATGATTCAGAAGAACGGCTATCGTTATTATCTGGAGTACGCGGTACCGGATGGCCAGGAGCGGGCGGCTTCCAACTGGAAGAAGGTTCTGGAATCGATTGAAATCGATTATGAGGTCGTGCCGGAGAACTTCGGCCGTATCGGCGAGGAAGGCTATCTGACGGATAAATCCAAAATGAGAACCAAAAACTCTCAAGCTTATCGCTATCATATCGATATCCCAAGGTATTGGGAGCCGCTGAACGATCAGTTCGAGCAGGGAAGCGTGGAGTATGGTTTTGCCGGGGGCGGATTTGAGATTATTGCACAAAGGGACGTCGCTGCAGAATACATCGTCAGCAATCTGAAGCGATATTATAACGAAGCGAGCTCAGCCTCGGGAACCAAGGTGAAGCTGCTTGGGGTTGAAAATATCACTTACGCCGGTGTCCCAGCCGTGTCGTTCAAGGTACATCAGGTCAAGAGCGGTGTAGGTTTCACCACACAGGAAATCGTCTTTGAGAGCGGGAACATTGCCTACACGATTACGACGACGCTGAACGATGCCAATGCAACGGACGCGCAGAAAGCCGCGATTGAGCGTGCGCTGTCATCATTTGAACTGGTGAAATGATAGAAGACATGAAGGAACTCATCTGATCTTTTTATTGCAATAGGGTTCATTATCGGCATCATTTATAGCTGTCCAGCTGCATCCATGGGGTGCAGAGGGGCAGCTGTTTTGATATAGACAGCGGGGATATCGCCAAATTATTTGGTGACATATAGAACGTATGTGCCGTTTTTGCGGTTCGATATGTTAAAATTAAAATAGTGAGTGTATTTATAATCAATGAAATCGGCTTGTAGAAGAGGGAAACAGCGGATGAAAAAAACAATAGGCATGTTCGCTCATGTGGATGCTGGGAAAACCACGCTGGCAGAGCAGCTGTTATATATGACCGATACCATCCAGGAGCGCGGCCGCGTGGATCATCAGAGCGCTTTTCTGGATAGTCATGATATTGAAAAAGAACGCGGGATCACCGTATTCGCCGATCAGGCGACCATGCAGTTCAACGGCTCTACCTATTATTTGATCGATACACCGGGTCATGTCGATTTCTCCCCGGAAATGGAGCGGGCCATTGGGGTAATGGACGCCGCGATTGTTGTCATCAGTGCCGTGGAGGGTGTCGAGGGTCATACCGAGACGGTATGGCATTTGCTGCGCAAGCATGGGGTGCCCACGTTCTTTTTTATTAATAAAATCGATCGGGTGGGCGCGGATGTGCCGCGTGTGCTTGAAGAGATTCGACATGAGCTTACCGAGGACGCCTGCATGATCACAGAGGAGGATGTGCTGCACGAAGGCGTGATGCAGTCCTCTCTTATAGAGGCGATTGCAGAGCGGGACGAGAAGCTGCTGGAGCTCTATATGGAGCAGGGATATGAGGTTTCGCAGTGGTTGGATACGATGACAGCGATGATACGGGAAGGACAACTCTTCCCCTGCTTCAGCGGCTCTGCTCTGCAGAATATGGGGGTGACTCATTTTCTGCATCAGCTGGATCTGCTGACCGTTACGGATTATGATCCCGGGGCGGAGTTTGCCGGGAGGGTATATAAGATTCGCCATGATGAGCAGGGAACGAGGCTGACCTATATCAAAGCCATGGGCGGAACGCTGCAGGTGCGGGATGAAATCGTTTATGTGTCCGGAGCCGAGATGATCCGGGAGAAGGTGACGTTTATCCGCCTGATCAACGGGGGACGGGTCATGAATACCGACCGGGTGCATGCGGGTGATCTGTTTGTGGTGACGGGTATTTCTGCGGCTGCGGCAGGAGACGGACTCGGGGCTTTAAGCGGACGGACGGCATACGAGCTTGTACCGACATTGAAGTCGAAGGTGCTGTTTGAATCCTCCATTCATCCCAAGGATATGCTGCGCGGATTTCGTCTGCTGGATGCGGAGGACCCCTCGTTGTCCGTGCAGTGGGACGAGCCGGCCCAGGCGATTCATATTCACGTGATGGGGATCATTCAGCTTGAAGTACTGGAGCGCATCGTGTTCGAGCGGTTCGGATACCGGATTTCATTCGGTGAACCGGAGATTCTATACAAAGAAACCATCACAGAGGATGTTGTGGGCTGCGGCCATTTCGAACCGCTGAAGCATTATGCGGAGGTGCATCTCCGGCTGGAGCCCGGAGATCGCAACAGCGGCATCGTATTTGCCAATGCTTGTCATCCCGATGTTCTGCCGGTCAACTATCAGCATCTGGTTGCCCAGCATGTCGGTGAGAGGGATCATCACGGGCTGCTTACAGGCTCTCCGGTCACTGATATCAAGATAACCCTGCTCAAGGGGCGGGCGCACAACAAGCATACACACGGCGGGGATTTCAGGGAAGCTACCTACCGAGCCCTTCGCCAGGGCCTGGAGAAAGCAAGCAATAGGCTGCTGGAGCCTTACTATCACTTCAAGGTGAAGGTGGATGTGGAGCATATTGGACGGTTGATGTCGGATCTGACCCAGGCGAAAGCCAACTTTGAGCCGCCGGAAACATCAGGGGACAAGGTAACGGTCACGGGGTCAGCTCCTGTATCGACCATGATGAATTACAGTATGGAATTAGCCGCCTATACCAAAGGAAGAGGTGCGATATCCCTTGTTTACGGCGGTTATGACCGTTGTCATAACGAGGCAGATGTCATTGATCGTAAAGGATACGATAAGAATGCCGATCCTGAATACAGCTCCTCCTCCATCTTTTGTGCGAAGGGCAGCGGTTATGCTGTGCCTTGGGATGAAGCCGACCGGCATATGCATGTGTAGGTCGGCGGAAGCGAATAGGCGTACAGCTAGGAAATCGAGTGATAATGCGTCCAGCAGTGCAGACAAGAAATATGGGCAAATAAGGGATACCAAGGCTTTATTTAGGTCCGGAAGGTGCTGCGCATGCATCATATCGATCTTAACGCGTGCGCAGTCCAAGAGGATTATGAAGAGAGGGATCCTTTTTCTACTGGCTGCTGGCGCGAAGGGCGCATCGTCCAATAGGTGATGCCGGTCGTAATCAGCATTAAGACGCCGGTCATCAGGAATACCGAATGAATGTTAAAAACGCCGCTGACCAAACCGCCAACGAGCGGTCCGGCCATGCCGCCAATCTGGTTGGCCGTCTGGTTGAGGCTGAACGCCCGTCCGCGGAATTCGCTTGGCGTATGTTTGACAACAAGGCCGTTGAGTGCGGGGAATACGGCACAGAAGAACGCACCGTAGGCAAAGCGGATGGCTGAGAACGCCCAAATATTGCTGAACAGGATTTGAGCGAGCGATCCGATTCCGCCGGCCAGCAGGCCGATCAGGAGCACCTTCTGGAATCCGATTTTATCGGCCAAGCGCCCCCACCTAGCTGCAAACAAGATGCTCGCGATCCCGACGATGGAGAAGACGAAGCCGGCAATCATCGAAGTATGTGATGAAGAGCCGCCAATCTGAGCGATATAGAGTGGCAGTACGGGCTCGATTGTCATGACGGAGAACTGCGTCAGAACGGTGAGCATGAGCACGGTCATGAGCGCTTTGTTGTGTCCGGCGACTTTGAAGGTGTTCATGACGGAGACGCGCTCCTTGCTGGGTACGAATTTCTCTTCTTTGACCCAGAATATGACGAGCAGCGTAGCTGCGAAGCAGAGCATCCCTGCCAATCCGAATGCCATTCGGTTGCTGAACAGGGAGGCCAGCGTGCCGCCGATCATGGGACCCATGATGCCGCCGGTGGCGGTTGCCGTGGACATCATCGAGAGGGCATAACCGACCTTTTTCTCAGGGGTATTGGTACCGACGATTGCGATAGCGCCCGGGATAAAGCCGGAGAGAAGGCCTTGCAGCAGGCGGAGAATCAATACCTGGTACTCATTC
The DNA here is from genome assembly GCF_000193415.1 of Paenibacillus vortex V453. NCBI lineage: Bacteria > Bacillati > Bacillota > Bacilli > Caryophanales > Paenibacillaceae > Paenibacillus > Paenibacillus vortex. The sequence goes on along the minus strand of NZ_ADHJ01000055.1, from coordinate 46,524 downwards.
GTTACAAACGCCATCAGAACATAGATGACAAAGAGCACGAGCCCTGCACGGATAATCATCGGCTTGCGCCCGTATTTGTCCCCTACAGCTCCCCAGAAGGGAGAGGACAAGGCGCCCGCAAAAAAAGCGGAACTGAACAGCAGTCCCGACCACATTTCCGTATTCTTGGTAACGCCGAGTTCAATCAGAAAAAGCGGGAGAAATGGTATGACCATTGAGAAGCTTGATGAAACAATAAAGGAGCCGAACCATAGTATCCATAAATTCTTTTTCCAACTTTCCATGTCTTCTTCATCTCCTGATGTGCGATTTGTTGTAATCCTTCGGGCTTCCCCTCCAATCTTTAGATAGATAATGGTGTATGTATTAGTTGTTCACGGTCTCTTGGGTTATTTATAAATATCGAAATCTTAACTTCGGTCATTCCCATAAAAGGGATATCACAATTCGGATAAAGCAAAACGCCCCCCAAATTCGGTAAACTGGAATCACCCAGACTACCGCACTAAAGCGAAAGGCGTGCAACTTCATCCTACACCACATGATATGGAATGGGAAGAGGCTGGGTACGGGTGGATGGAGGCTAAGGGCTCATTTCAGGATGGCTTGGAATCCCCTGGTCATCGCATAAATAAAGGGTTTTCAGGAATCGATAAGACGTTGACATAATATCGTAAAATTATTTTTTTGGGGAGAACTGATATGAGAGAAACGCTGAAGGATCTATATTCGAATACATTGTTCCAACATGTGACCGACCGGTTAAAGGAAGCCTATCCGGCATTCGATGTGAACCGGTTCATGGGGCTTGTTCATGATGAAGCTTGGGAGCGGGAGGAGTTCAAGCAGCGCATTCGTCATATTACGATGGCCTTAACGGACACGCTGCCCGCTTCCTACCCCGATGCTGTGCAGATCCTTAAACAGGTGGCACCGCATTTTAGAGGCGTTGAATATGTGTTTTTTCCGGATTATGTTGAGGTTAATGGCATGGAAGACCTGGAGACCTCGATGGAGGCTTTGGCGGTATTCACGCATTCTTCTACGGCGGAGTTTGCCGTGCGCCCCTTTATTATGCAGGATCAGGAACGGATGCTGACTCAGATGATGACATGGGCTCGGTCTGAGGATGAGCATCTGCGCAGATTGGCGAGCGAGGGCTGCAGACCGCGCCTGCCCTGGGCCCCGCAGCTGCCGGCGCTGATTAAGGATCCGCGTCCGGCTCTGCCGATCCTGGAGCAGCTGAAAGAGGACTCTTCCCTCTATGTAAGAAAAAGCGTGGCAAATCACCTGAACGATATCTCTAAGGACCACCCGGAGCTTGTGCTTGAGATTGCCGCGAAGTGGTATGGCCAGCATCCTCTCACGGATTGGATCGTGCGTCATGCGCTGCGTTCTCTGCTGCGAAAAGGGGACATCCGGGCATTGGCTATTTTCGGATATGTGGAGCTGGAAGAGCTTGAGGGACTTGAAGTCCGCGAGCTTCGCATCAAGCGGTCTGTGATCGCGATGGGCGACGACCTGGAGTTTGTTTTTCAGGTGGTCAATGAAACGGGTAATCCGATGGCACTGCGCATCGATTATGAGATTGATTATATGAAGGCGAACGGCAAGCTTGCGCCGAAACGCTATAAATGCTCGGACAAGATCTATTCACCGGGAAGCTGGAAGGTCGAGAAAAAGCAATCCTTTAAGCCGATCTCGACGCGCCGCTTCTACTCCGGTGATCACCGCCTTCACATTGTGGTGAACGGCAAGCGATTGGCCAGCATGGACTTTGTGCTGGAGGGCGCGGAGTAAGCGTAGGGGACTTGTGCAGGACGTATACCGACAAACCCTGGGTGCAGGACGTTGCACTGCAAACCTGTGGCAAAGGAATCCCGGACCGGGTTGACGGTACGGGAGAGTTCCGTTCCAAAGTTTTGTACATCGTGTGCGACTGCTCCCTGGCGCACGGCACGGTGCGTGGTCCGGGGCATGCTTGGATGGCTGTCGACCGCCGAGATGTTAAGAAGGCTCTGACTAAAGGATACGGAGATCAACATGCAGTATTCCAGATCCCTGGTTGAGGAAAGAGGAAGTAATCCCCGTATGCAAAAGAAAGAGATGATAATACTAGCCCCGCACGGTGATCATGCCAGGCAGCGGTCGTAGCAGGTCATGTGAGGCAAGCCTTCCAAGGGGAGGGCTTGTTTTTGTTTTGTGCAAAACTGAGCGCCATGCGGATTATGGCAGCACTATCAAATGTGTGGAAATCAAGCTAGCAGGTAGAAGAGAAGCCGGACTTTTGGTACACTAGATAAGTTGAAGAGCTATTCAAGTGTTAACAACCAATTGATATAGATGTGAAACGCCCTGTTCTATGAAAATAGAGTATGGCTTGTTGGTTTCAATGAAAGAATAGTAGTACACAGTATACCGGCATGAACCGGTCTGGGAGGATATAGATGGACACGAAAGCAATACAAAGAGAAGACGTGGAATTGCTGGCGCCGGCAGGGGATTGGGATTGTATGCGGGCTGCCGTGGCGAATGGGGCGGACGCGATCTTTTTTGGAGTCGAAAAGTTTAATGCCCGTGCACGGGCGAACAATTTCCGGATGGATGAGCTGTCCGAAATTATGGCCTTCCTGCACAGTTACGGGGTTAAGGGATTTCTGACCTTCAATATTCTGGTGTTTGAGAACGAGCTGGAGGATGCCAAGGAACTGATTGATGCTTGCGTGGATGCCGGGGTGGACGCGGTGATTGTGCAGGATCTGGGTCTGGTGAAAATGATTCGCGAAATCTCGCCGGACTTCCCGATCCATGGCTCTACGCAGATGACAATCACTTCGCCGGAGGCTGTCGAGTTCACAAAGCCGTTTAATATGGAGCGCGTCGTGCTGGGACGCGAGAACAATCTGAAGCAAATCCAGAAGATAGGGGAGCAGGCAAAACTGCCGATGGAAGTATTCGTGCATGGTGCGCTATGCGTATCGTACTCGGGTCAGTGCCTGACTTCCGAAATGTGGGGAGGTCGTTCCGCGAACCGCGGCGAGTGCGCGCAGGCCTGCCGTCTGCCGTATGATCTGATCGTGGATGGCGAGCAGAAGCCGATGGGCGACGTCGCCTACTTGCTCTCGCCAAAGGATCTGGCCGCCATTGATCTGATGCCGGAGCTGATCGAAGCGGGCGTGACTTCGTTTAAGATTGAGGGCCGTTTAAAGAGCCCTGAGTATGTGGCCAACGTCGTGAGCAAGTACCGGAAGGCCATTGACCGGTATTTCGACGGGGAAGATGCGAGACCGAGCAAGGAAGAGGTGCGTGAGCTGCAGCAGAGTTTCTCGCGCGGCTTCACGCATGGCTTCCTGGATGGAACGAACAATAAAAAGCTGGTTGAGGGTACGTTTCCAAAAAGCCGCGGCGTGTATCTCGGCCGGGTAGAGCAGATTCTGCGCGACGGTGTTGTCTGCAAGCTGGATGCGCCGCTCAAACGCGGGGACGGCATCGTGTTCGATGCTGGAGATCCTACGAAAAAAGAAGAAGGCGGACGCGTCTACGACCTACGGCGCAAGGGCGTGAAGCTGGAGGGCGAAGCGGAGGAAGGCTGGATCATTGATATTGTTCCCGGCCGGAGCGACGTGGACCTGCGCAAGCTGCATGTCGGCGACCGGATCTGGAAGACCAATGATCCGGCACTGGACAAGCGCCTCCGTCAGACGTACGAGACGGAGAAGCCGTACCGGGTATTCCCGGTACATGTGCGTGTCAGCGGCCGTCCCGGACAGCTGCTGTCGACCTGGTGGACCGATGTGCAGAAGGGCACGACGGTCCAGGTGGATTCGGAGCTGGAACTGGAGATTGCCCAGAAGCGTCCGCTCAGCCAGGAAATTCTGGAGGAGCAGCTTGGCCGCCTGGGCGGAACGGTGTTCCAGCTTGAGGCACTGGACGTCGACCTGTACGGCGACGTCATCGTGCCGATTCGCGAGCTCAACAGCATCCGCCGCCGTGCGGTGGAGCTGCTCGCCGGCGAGCGGCCTAAACCGCCCGTGTACGTGAAACGGGCGGTGGCGGTGTATGGCGATGCGGCTGTGCCCGCAGCGCCCGTGGGCCGCGGTGAGGCGAAGCTCACCGCGCTGTGCCGCAGCCTGCCGCAGGTGCAGGCTGCACTCGAGGCCGGCGTTGAGATGATCTACGCCGACTTCGAGTTCATCAAGCAGTTCCCGGCAGCGGTGGAAGCCGTGCGTGCAGCCGGCAAACAGATTGCGCTGGCAACGCCGCGCATTCACATGCCGGGCGAGAACGGCTACCACAACAACATCCTGCGCCTCCAGCCGGACGCCGTGCTGGTGCGCAACACCGGTGCGCTGTATTTCTACCTGCGCCACCGGATGGAGAACCCGGGGGCGAAGCATCCCCGGCTGATCGGCGACTTCTCCTTGAACATCGCCAACCATAAGGCGGTTGACCTGTTCGTCGAAGCCGGATGCGATGCCGTCACGCCTTCCTATGACCTGAACATCCAGCAGATGGTGGATCTTCTCGGTAAGGCCGACACGTCCAAAATGGAGATTGTCATCCATCAGCATTTGCCGATGTTCCATACGGAGCACTGCGTGTACTGCACGTTCCTCAGCGAAGGAACGGACTTTACGAACTGCGGTCGTCCGTGCGAAGAGAGCCGCGTGTCCCTGCAGGACCGGATCGGCATGTCCCACCCGGTTCGGGTAGACGAAGGCTGCCGTAACACGGTATATAATGCCATCGAGCAGTCCGGCGCCGAGTATCTCGCGAACTTCATGGAGCTGGGCGTATCCAGCTACCGCGTGGAGTTTCTTGAAGAGACGCCGGAACAAGTCCATGAGGTCATCGATCTCTACAACCGCGCTCTGCGCGGTGAGATCAACGGTACCCAGGTATGGAAGAAGCTGAAGGCAACCAACCAGCTTGGGGTAACGCGGGGGCAGTTGGTGAAGTAAGGAACGGATATCTTTATGAAATATAAGCACATGCCAGCGATTGGGCTGACATGTGCTTTTTTTGTCTGGAGAATATGAATATAACTTCTATCCTATCTCAACTCTTTAATGTTATTCCGTTCTTCCACATATGCAATGCTCCGCTCCACAAATTCCAGCACCTCTTCCGAGACAGGATACAGCCCGGATTCTTCTGCCGGACGCTTTCGCACTTCCCAGAACTTGTCCATCAAGTCTTCATCTCCGCCAAAAGTTTCATTGGACAGCGCCATTAATTCGCTGGCTATATTATAGCCCTCATCGGATTCCGGCAGGATAGCCTGCTGTACGCACCACTCTATTCTCCGGAGCAGTGAGACGTACTGCTGTGTCATCCGGTCATTGTGGCTGAGGTTCGGGAGTGCCTGCTGTAGAAAGACGCGCTCTTCTTCCTCGAAATAATCCGTCCATTTTTTCGCGCTCGCTTGTGCGTTCTGTACAAGGTGGGATACTCGCTCCCAGGAGAGCGAACCCTCCAGATCGGTCATATGGATCAGGGAGGTGGTGTTGGAAATATGGGTCTGTAACAAAGACAGCTGTTCCTGCAGATGATTGTGATGCGCAGTCAAAATATCGCGGTAGGATAACTTGTCCAGCACATTTTGGATCTCCTCCAGCGGCAGCGCCAACGATTTAAGGAGCGTGATTTTTTCCAGCGTAAACAGGTCGTCTTCCGAATAGTAACGGCGTCCGTTATCCTCTTTCTCGCTTGGCTTTAAGAGACCGATCTGATCATAGTAGCGCAGCGTTCGGACCGAGATGTTCCACTGTTTGGCTACTTGCCCGGTTGTCCATCGATTCATGCCGTTCCTCCTGAACATAAAACTTGCAGGTGACGTCACGTCACTCTCTATAGTGGAATTATATCACAGAGAATCTGGAGGAATGGATGATGAGTAGAACGGAGACTTGGAAGCAGAAGGACCCTTGGACATGGCGGGAGCTGGTGTTGTTGCTGGTCCTTGAATTTGTGTTAGTGATGGTGGTAGTCAAGTATGGGATGCAATCCATATATGAAACCGTCTTTGAAAATACACTTTACTCCGGTACACTCACTGGTCTCACGATCGCAGGTGTACTTTTAACAGGATTATATTTAGCTGCACTGCGCCCAAATTTGAGACCACCGATCTCTATAACTGCGCTTTGCGCGGCGAGATTAGCGTTCCCTACGTCCACCAACAGGATCAGTGTGAATTTCGAGATTATTGATGTAGACGTTTCTTTCTATCATCAGCAATCAACATTTTGGCTTTTTGTCGAATGAAGTTTTTTACAAGTGATGGGCTGCCCGTTCCATGGGTAAATGCTCGAATTCTCTATCTCAAGATATCGGCCTTGGCTTTCCAAAGTCGCACCAAGAACCGATAAAGGTCCAAGGGAGTCATTCTTGGCTACTTCATATACGATTTGAGATGGGAGAGAGACTTTAGCATGATCACGAACACAAGAAGAAGGTGCATTGCTTTTCTGCTGCTATGTGCCCTGCTGATCGTTTTGCCAGAGAAGGGGATTACGTCGGCAGCTGCTGCCGATGGGAAGGAAAAGGTAAGGCACCGGGCAACCTACATTTTTGATGGAACCCAGAATCAAGTCACGGTCCGTACAACCCGGATCAGCTTTGATACCGGGATGAAAAAGGTGAGTGAATATGATTTTACCGATAAGACATTGTTGCCGTCGCACTACCGGTTTTGGTCCACGAACGGTTTCAATATGCAGGATGGGGTTGTCGCGGACACGCCTCAAGGACTCAAAGCCTATACGGTAGCGGTACAGAGCCCTGTCCAAGGAAAAGGTGAAATTACTATTATTTATGAATTTGATTACACCACCTTGTCGCTGCGAAAAGTGAAGGAGATCCAGCCGGGGCCAAGAGTCGGGCTTGAAGCCCAGCTCGGCCTGTACTCCTTATATTCGGAAAAAACCGGAATCCAGTATTACTCACTGGTGGACAACAAGCGAAAGCTGTCCGGGGGGCGGTTAATCACTTCGGAGGATGTGACGGAAACCGATTACAGCCTCTCGCCGGCTCCGGCTTCACAGAATTTTGGTGTATATTGCCCCATTAGCCAACTGACCGGCTGTTATAACGTTACATTCGGCGGAGGGAAGGGCAGCGCGGTCAAAGTCACGGAGAACCGGGTGGCATATGATTCCAAGCAATCCACGTCCACGAAGAGTTTTATGGCCGGAGGGACCAGGATTAAATGGAAGAACAGTTACCAAAACGGTACCTACCAATGGACCGTGGAGGGAAGTCGCAGCGGCGGCAAAACCGTCTCTCTCTATAAGGGGCTGGTCAAGGAAGTAAAAACCTTTGTTTCCCCCGGCGGCAAGTACTTGGTGATCATTGCGGATCCTTCAGGAGGCGTCAACAAGACGCAGAACGGCAAAGTGTACATGTATGATCTTAAAACCTTGAAGCTGGTACAGCAATACGACGCCTTATATAAAGCGTATGTTACCGGGATTCGGTGGGCATCGGATGAGCTCTATGTCATCGAATACTATTTTTCTAATCCGGGCGCCTATCCGCCGTCCTTCTATTACGTCCCGGAAGGGAAACATTTCAAAATCGAGTACGACCAGTACCGGGATTGGGTCAACTACTGGGACTCCTTCTCGTATGAGGGCCTATTCTATTTGACGCTTCCGGTCGCGGTGACATCCGGTAACGGCGTGCTTTCTTATGAAGGGCAGCCCGCGTTCCACATGAACGGCCTGTATTACGTTCCACTGAAGGAGTTCGCCGATGCATTCCATATCCAATATGAGGTGAAGGGTAAGGAACTGCTGTTCCAGCGGGAAAGTCGAACGAGCAAACTTGCAGCCAGCCAGAACAAGCAAGTGGTCGTCGACGGAAAGGTGTTCCTGCCGCTCGGACAGTGGAATAAGGAACTGGGATTAAAGGTTGCCTTGGCCAATAGACACGTCATGAACACTACACTGCAAATCAGCGATGAGCTGCGTAAGACGGAGGCGGCTATGAAGACGGAGCCTCAAGCCTTTCAGGCTATCGTGGAGCGGCTTCAGCGGGCGGGTGATGGATCCGGTGGTTTTGTGGGTGATCTTGCTTGGGAGATGACCGAGGCGGATCGCGCCGTATTAGGGAATGTGCAAGTTGTGCTTAATCATGACCGGAGCTTGAGCATCCGCATGCAGACTAACCGTGAATACGGGGAGATAATTCCTGTCATCATCACTAGCAGGGATTATGGCAAGGTGCTCATGGAGCTTCCGGTCGATATGAAAGATAAGTACCAGGCGACGACCTCAGCCTTGCCGAACCATGTTTTTGATGACGGGGTAGTGACCGTCGTCCTCCCCGACTCCAAGGAGTCGTTCTCGGCCTTTACGCTGAAGCTACCTGACTTTGACAAAAATCGGTTTTAATCGAAGGTTTGATCGGACTCATGGTACAATGTCATCAATATGTGGGAGACTTACGAGAATGGAGAAGATAGGATGAACATTCGTAAAGCGATCATACCGGCCGCGGGACTGGGCACGCGGTTCCTGCCGGCCACGAAAGCAATGCCGAAAGAGATGCTTCCTATTGTGGACAAGCCTACTATCCAATACATCATAGAAGAAGCTGTGGCTTCCGGCATTGAGGACATTATCATCGTGACGGGTAAAGGAAAGCGGGCGATCGAGGACCATTTTGATTCCTCATTTGAACTTGAACATAATTTAGCGGAGAAGGGCAAGTGGGGGCTTCTCGAAGAGGTGCGCAAGCCGTCCAATATGGCGGATATCCATTACATTCGGCAAAAAGAGCCCAAGGGTCTTGGGCATGCGATCTGGTGTGCGCGTAAATTCATTGGAGACGAGCCGTTTGCGGTATTGCTCGGTGACGATATCGTGGAGTCGGAGGTGCCTTGCCTGAGGCAGATGATGAAGGTCTACGATACATATCAATCCGCCATTGTGGGCGTTCAGCCTGTCGAGTGGGACGAAGTTAATCGATACGGGATCGTAGATGGCCAGCAGAAATCAGAACGAATCTATGAAACGTCAAGGCTGGTAGAGAAGCCGTCCCGTGCAGAGGCACCGTCCAACCTGGCCATCATGGGCCGTTATATTTTGCCGCCGGAGATCTTTGACTTGCTGGAGAATCAGGAGGTTGGGAAGAACGGGGAAATTCAACTGACTGATGCGCTGTCTGTACTAGCTTGCCGGAGTCCGATTATAGCCTACAATTTTGATGGCATACGCCATGATGTCGGCGAGAAGCTGGGTTTTATTGAAACCAGTATTCATTACGCATTGCAGCGGGAAGAGTTGAGAGATGATTTGATTGCTTATATGAGCAATATATTGAGGAAAGTGAGATGATTTAGGAAAAATAGCGGGTGCATTCCTATAGCAGGTGTTGGTCTGCTTGGAAATGCGCCCGCTATTTGTTTTAGAATTGAAGATCTATTAGCTGCTTGATATTGTGCTGTGCATTCGGGTCAACTTGCTTTAACTTCTCAAGCAGCACTTCATCGCTCTGGCCTTGCTTCTGAAGCGAAGCTAGGTACCATCTAGCGATCTCTTGATTGGATGACTGCGTAAGATCCTCCTGGATGCCTATTTTGAGGGCATTGGCTGCCTGCTCCAATTGATTCATCATGTAATACATTTTTCCTGCATGGAGGATCATATCCGGTGTAATTTCAAAGGGATTCCCCTGGAGTTGTCCTTCTGGCAACGTCTTCAGGTGTTGAATGCCTTTCTGGACTTTAGAGAATGCATCGGTCGCCTTCATAAAGTACTCGTCTTTTTTAGAAGTTTCGCCTGTTCCAAGGGCCTTCATGCCGAGTTCATACCCTTGCAGTATGATGTCCTTGTACCATTCAATGTCCCAGTTGAACTTTTGAGCGTTCTGGATCAAGACCTCGTATGCTTGCTCCGGTTGCTGCTTGATTTCATATAATTTCATTAAACTTCGCAACATTAATTTGTTATAAGGTTCGTCTTCCAGTGCTTTGTTAAGTAAGTCAACTGAAGCATTATAGAAGCCTTCATCTTGGTTTTGCTGATAAACCGTTTGATAGAGAGATGATAGAAGCAGAACAGAGTCTGGATGACTCGAACGGATGCTAAGATCTTTATCCAGAGGGGCTTTGATCTCTTCATAAGAGGTACTAACCTGGATGACCCTGCGAGCCTCCGCAGCTGCATCGGCAGCTTGAACATATCGAATCGATGTAATCAAGACAAGAACAGCACTGAGACCAACCACAGCGCTATATGCGCCTCTAGCAGTGGAATCCTTTACATTCCATTTGTTAACCGGTCTATGCTCCATCGCCGCTGCCATACCACCAAGGCCCAGGAATACAAGAATTCCCATGAACACATAACTCATATTAAAGTCCAAAATACTATGAATCAAAATGGAAAGGACAATGATGAGATATAGGAAGTGACTATGGCGCTCATCTTTACTACCTTTGATATAACCACGAATATACTTAAAGAATATATATAAGATAAACGACATGAAGATCACGAATCCGACAATGCCGACCTCGATCAAGTACTGTAAAAAGAAGTTATGCGCTTGACGGCTTGTGTATGGGTTGTTCTGATACTGCTCATAGAGTGAAGCCCATGCTCCGCCTCCGGCACCAATTATCGGGTAGTCAGCCAGCACCTTCATAGCATCTTTATAGAAGGTAAAGCGTTCCAAAACACTGTGCTGATTAAAGTTAATGTTCTCAAGTCGGACGCTGATGCTTTGCGGGAGTATATTTTTTAACCCAGTACCCATAAATAGAATAATCAGCAGGCCTCCAATTATAACGGAGCCAAGTGGGATCCATAGGTTGGAGGTTTTTTTAATTGACCAATTGCTTAGAGCTTTTTCAAGTTTAGGAGCGATAAGACTTTGTATAACCCACCCGAGGAGTCCTACGATAGCGGACGTAACAAGCAAAATTCCCCAGCCCTTAAGGGCACCACTGCTGCTGAATGCTTCATTTAAACTCAACCCCAGCTCTGTTACTGGTTTGGAAATGATCAGCGAAGCCACACCTGCTATACCGCAGTATAGGATCCACAATAATTGTTTAGCCGGCTTCAGGAATAGGAGCAACAGAATAAATACTACGGGAAGCATGACCAGACCACCACGAGACAATGTCAAGAGCAGCGATACTATGATGGGTACCAGCATAAAGCTATGAAAAGCTTGACTGTACCATTTTCGAGATGTCGTTACGAAAAAAACTGCTGCAAACAAGAAAGCCATGAGAAAAGCCGCATAAGTATTTGCGTATTGGAACACCGATGTCAGACGAAGACCATTAGAGTCGGTCATGACAGCATAAGTATATGTACCGTTTAAGACCGTGTTAGAAAACCATTTTGCAATGGCACCTACAGTTCTGCCCTGGCCAAACCAATGCAGTAGACCGAAACCAACAATAAGATATGCTACAGCCATAATCGTACTTTGAATGATTCGGTTCCCTAACTTGTCACGGAGTACGTACAGTCCAATGATAAACATAATAGCGTAGATACAATTAATGATAACCATATTCATGGCAAGAACATGGGAGGCGGCACTAGTTAGCGAGAGTATGTAAGTTAAGGGAAGTAAAAGCACACCTACAGCTAGCCAATCCCTTTGATCTTTTAATTGGATGCTTTTAAAGCTATTTGCAATCCAGAGAAATAATAAAAGACATGATAAGATTGAAGCCCAGAAAATCGGTTTCTCAAAAACTAAAATTTGTCCGTTAAATAGAGCTGTTTGGAAAGGAGTCCAAGCTAGAAACAGAATAATTCCTGATATTAACACCCAAAACAAAACCGATCTCGTATCGCCCTTCCTCGACGCGGCGGCTTTTTTACCGTATACTGGATTCGACAACGTAATTAGCTCCTTTTCTTGTAGATACGACAATATTCTAGCATATGATTTATATTATAACCAAGATAGTAAACATTATCTGGGGAAATGTAACTCTTGAATTAATTCAGAAGTATATTAAATCGCTTTTCTATAAAGTAAACCAAATAAGGGGAAGTCTAATGAGTCGTTTTAAGAGAGTTCTTTTGTTTGTAATAGCAGTAATATCAATGATAGGTTCTTTTTCTATCTTGGAAATATATAATCGATCTAATTACAATGTCTTACTAAGCTTTGAAGTGAAATCAGAATTCTCAGATGATTATCAAGTTTTTTATTCTAAAGATAACTTAGGGTGGGAAGAACAAAAATCTTTACACTTGGACTATAATACTCCAGGAGACTGGAAAACTCTCGAATATCAAATTCCAAAGGACACAAGTCAATTACGAATTGATTTTGGAACGAACAAAGGTGATATACTACTTCGTTCGTTGATTATTTCTACTAATTCACAAGTTCCTATTTTTCTGGAAAGACTAAAAGAAGCTTCATACAATCAACTACAATTAAAGAATGTACTTGAAGATCGGCTCGAGATTTATTCTTTGGGAAATGATCCTTATATAGAATTTAGCGTACAGCAATTTATCCAGGATTCGGTGCATAATACGAGTTATAGTCATAAGGTTAAAAATATTGTTATTAGTATTATTTTTAGTGGTCTTATTGTATTTATAACTAGATACCTGAAAACCATTTTCCAATTTTTCAGAACTATTACGGCTAATAACCGCTTAATTTTAAACTTAGCGAGAAATGATTTTAAAACTAAATATGCCTCATCGTATCTTGGAGTCATTTGGGGATTTGTAAATCCTCTTTTGACTATTCTAACTTATTGGTTTGTATTCCAGGTCGGTCTTAGAAGCGGTAACGTTTCAGAAGTTCCATTTATCTTGTGGTTTATTACAGGTATCGTTCCTTGGTTCTTCTTTGCAGAAGCATTCTCAGGCGCAACCAACTCATTACAAGAATATAGTTATTTAGTAAAAAAAGTTGTGTTTAAAATAGAACTCTTACCTGTAGTGAAAATAGTTTCTGCATTATTTGTTCATTTATTTTTTATTTGTTTTCTATTCGTTGTATTTGCTGCGTACGGTTACTATCCGACAATCTATAATCTTCAATTTATATATTACTCTGTTTGCTTGATAGTTTTGGTTCTATCGTTATCTATTCTAACATCTGCAGTAGTGTTATTCTTCAAGGATTTAGGCCAGATTATAACTATAATTCTACAAATGGGTTTTTGGTTTACCCCTATAGGATGGCCGGTGGCTATGTTATCAGAATTCTGGGCATACATCTTTAAGCTTAATCCTGTTTTTTATATTGTACAGGGCTATAGAGATACTTTCATTGACAAGATCCTGTTTTATGAGAGACCGTATGAGACATTATATTTTTGGATATTATGTCTAAGCATTTTTACTTTAGGGACAGTGGTGTTTAGAAAGTTGAAGCCTCACTTTGCTGACGTACTCTAGGAGTTGAATATTTTATGAAACCAATGATAGAAGTTAAAAACATTGTAAAGAAGTACAGATTATACAATAAACCAATAGATCGTCTAAAGGAATCTTTGAGTCCCAACAAAAAAAAATATCATCAGGAATTCAATGCTTTAAATGATGTATCCTTTATTGTAAATAAAGGTGATGCAGTGGGAATACTCGGGAAGAATGGGTCGGGTAAATCTACATTACTTAAGCTTATCACTGGTGTTATATCTCCAAGTTCTGGGGAGGTTATCGTAAATGGGAAAATATCCGCTATTCTTGAATTAGGTGCTGGTTTTAATCCTGAATATACTGGTAGAGAAAATATATATTTGAATGGATTAATGATGGGTTACACTAGAGAAGAAATGGATGAGAAGATCAATTCAATTATCGATTTTGCTGATATAGGGACATTTATAGAACAGCCAGTAAAAGTGTATTCAAGTGGAATGTTTGCAAGACTAGCATTTGCTGTTTCTATTAATGTTGAACCAGATATTCTAATCGTTGACGAGGCATTGGCAGTAGGAGATATTCGATTTCAGACAAAATGTATTGAGAAAATGAAGGAATTGAAGTCAAACGGGACTACTATATTATTTGTATCCCATGCAACGGAACAAGTAAAAAGATTTTGTAACAAAGCAGTTTGGATTAAAGAAGGTAAAGTTAAGGCTGAAGGTGCATCGAGTGAGATTGTAGATTTATATGAAGATTACATGAAGCATGGCAATGATTATTTTGGAGCTGCGAATACAAACTCCGTTGCTGTTAATAGAGCTTTTGATAAAAGTGACGAGGAAACAATTATATTGCCAGAAGACCCAAATATACTTGCTTCCATCACTAACGTCAATATTACCAAAGACGAACTTAAATCCTTCGACCAATTAGAAATTGAAGTTATCTATGAAATATATGAAAATTTTATTGAAGACATTTTAATTGGAGTAGCCCTTTATACACCCAAAAGAGACTATATTTTTGGTCCTAATACTCACTTGGAAAAAATAGAGATCCCAAAAAGTTTTGGGAGACACAGTATAAAATATATAGTTCCGAAGCTTCCATTGATGGGAGGTACTTATTGTATTGATGTTGGAATATTTAGCAATGAAGGTTTAATCTGTTTAAATTATAAGGAGAATGCCAATCAATTTGTAGTTACAAATGATTATTTTTCGGAGGGTCTTGTTTATTTGAATCATAGATGGGAAGTGGTTAAATGATCAATATTTCTTTTGATCAGTATCAACGATACAAGAATGTTGCGAATCTAATAAATCGTCTTCGTACGAAAAATGAGGTATTTAGAATCCTTGAGGTCGGGGCTAATGAGCACCAGAACCTAGAATTATTTTTGCCAGATGACATGATTTTTTATCTGGACATACAAATTCCCGATCAGCTTTTAAATAACCCACGATACATTTTGGGCGATGCCACAGAAATGTCCTTTTCAAATGATTCGTTTGATATTGTAGTAGCCTTAGATGTATTCGAACATATCCCTCCCCAGAAAAGAGGGGATTTTATTAATGAATTATATAGAGTTAGCTCTCAGTTCTTTGTGCTCACTGCACCGTTTTATTCAACAGAGATAATTGAAGCTGAAAAGAGAGTAAATAAAATATATAACCTATTCTTTAAAACTGATTTTATTTGGTTAGAAGAACATTCAACTAACGGTTTACCGAAACACGAAGAGTTGGAGAGTCAATTGAAAAACAACCATTATCCGTATTGCGTTTTTAATCATGGGAATATAGATATATGGGAAAAATTAATGGGAGTTCATTTTATTGCTGCTTCCAATCCTGAGTTATTAATGTATCGTCAAGAAATTGACGATTATTATAATAGATATTTATTTGATTATGACTTTACTGATAGCTCCTATCGGAAAATATTTGTTGTGGGTAAGGAAAGAAGTATTGAGGCTGTTCAAATGAAACCTCACTGCGACATTCCTCAAGATAGAATAAATAAAATCAATGAATTAGTAATTAATTTTTATAGACTTGCGGCCCTTATGAGTTCAAAGCTGAATGTTCCAATGGAACAATTAATTAATAAAGAGGATGAGACTGATTATATTCAAGTTTTCATTGATGAGGGGCATGGCTACAATGAGCAAAACAGTCATACTATAAAACATATTCACGGACATACGGTGAGACACTTTTCTAAGGAAGTTAACTATCACAATTCTATTGCCTCGATTAGAATTGATCCCTCTAATTATATGGGCATTTTTAAAATATATAACATAAGACTGTTTGATAATATTGGAGAAGCATTTTCAAGATATACGATATCAGGAAACTATAGTTTTAATCATAAAAATAATTATCTTTTTGAAGAGGACGATCCACAGATAATTATTAAGTTTGATTCTAATGTTAATCTGAATCGTATAGAATTCGATGTTTTAAGGTTCTTTGATGATTATCGAGTTATTATTCCTGAGATTAAGAATGAAATTCTTGCATTAAATGACATCTGCGAAAACAGATTAACTGAAATTAACAATTTGAATAGTGTAGTGTCTGAGATAACCAATAAACAAAATGAAACTTTAGAATTACTTGAACTAAAAGAGAAAGAATTAAAAAGAATGCAACTGGAGTATGAGACACTTCAATTGCAAATGAGGACTATAGAGTCTAATAATGAAAATGAGATGAGGATTGTTAGAGAGCAGTTAGAACTAAAAAGTAATGAGTTAAATCGAATTTATAGCTCTAGGGTTTGGAAGTTGATTAAAGGGACTATTAAGACTTAAGAGGAGTGTAGGTTTTGAAATTGGGGAGATTTAAAGATAAATTAACTTCTGTGATAACTGGAATATTTAGAATTAAAACGAAAATAAGACTAAAACCTATCTCAGATTTAAGAAAGTCAGGGGGGGAATGGATTTCAGATGGCAATGATCCTGCTTTTTTAATCGAAGGTAATTTTTTTGGTGGATGGAATAAAATTTCATATTTCTCCCAGTCTGAAGAATACATCCCATTGAAGTTATACTGGGATATTGGAGAAGGATTTTCTGAAAAAGATAGTAAAGTCATATGTGCTATATTGCCTGGAAGCCTGAAATATGAACAATTTATATACATCCCCGTAGGAACGATCAATCTTCGGTTGGATCCTGGGGAAAGAGAGCTAACTTTCGGTTTGGAGAATCTGTATTTCAGAAAAACGACAAGGTTAGATGTATTGTTAGCATCATTCAGTAGAATTCTCAAGGAAAGAGGAGGTGGTTTAGTAACTTTTAAAAATATAATAAATAAAACTTATAGAACTTACAAAACTCAAGGGCTAAAGGCAATATGGAGAAAGGCAAAGAGTACATTGGGGATAGATTCGGAAACTAGTGCTCAGGCTTACCAGATATGGATTATACAAAATCAATTGTCAGATGAGGATAAATTAAAGATTAACAGAGAAGTCGAGCAATTTACATACAAGCCGTTAATCTCAATAATTTTGCCGGTATATAATGTTGATGAGATTTGGCTACGGAAATGTATTGATTCAGTGATTAATCAGATTTATCCTAACTGGGAACTGTGTATTGCTGATGATGCTTCACCTAAACCCCATATTAAGAAAGTACTTAGGGAGTATTCAGAACGTGATGCCCGAATAAAGGTAGTCTTCAGAGAAAAGAATGGTCACATCTCTGAATCATCAAACACTGCTCTTAGTATTGCACAGGGAGAATTCATTGGGTTACTTGATAATGATGACGAGTTAACAATTGATGCATTATATGAAAATGTCAGACTCCTTAATGAACATCCAGATGCTGATATGATTTATAGTGATGAAGACAAAATTAGTGTAGAAGGTGAGAGAAACTCGCCATTTTTTAAACCAGACTGGTCACCTGATTTATTAATGACACATATGTATGTTTGCCATTTTGGAGTGTATCGTACATCTTTGGTTAAGAAAATTGGAGGATTTAGAAATGGGTTAGAAGGTAGTCAGGATTTCGATTTAGCTTTGAGAGTAAGCGAACTAACTCACAACATCTACCATATCCCTAAAATTCTATATCACTGGAGAACTATTCCTGAATCGACCGCGTCTGGTCCAGGAGCTAAAAACTACACACATTATGCCGGACTAAAAGCAGTTAATGATGCTATACAACGAAGAGGGATTGATGGTTACATTGAGGAACTCGAGGGTTACTCGAATTTTTATAGAGTGCACTATAATAATAGGATTGATTCACTGGTTAGCATTATCATTCCTACTAGAGACGGCGTATTGCTAGATCAATGTTTGAGTTCATTAACGAAAACACTGTTGGATAAAAAATATGAGATTATTATTGTTAATAATGGAAGTTCTCTAAGAGATACATATTTACTTTTTGAAAAATGGAAGAGTATCCTTAAGGATCAATTAAAAATCATAACAGTTGATGAGCCATTTAATTACGCAAGAATAAATAATGTAGCTGTTGAAAATGCGAGTGGAGAGCTTCTCTTATTATTAAATGATGACATTGAGGTTATTAGTTCTAATTGGTTTGATGATATGGTAGGACAGGCAGTAAGAGAAGAGCTTGGGGCAGTAGGTGCCTTTCTAATATACCCTGATAAAACGATTCAACATTCTGGTTTAACTCTCGGTTTAGGTAAACAAAGAGCTGCCGGAGATGGACATCACAATCGTCCAATAACTGATCCGGGATATTTTGGGGCAATGTTATCTGTTAAGAATGTATCTGCTGTGACGGCTGCATGTTTGATGGTGAAAAAAGAGATATATCTAAAAGTAGGCGGGATGGACGAGAATTTGTCGGTGGCTTACAATGATGTGGATTTTTGTCTTAAACTAAGATCTGAAAGTTACTTAAATATATGGTTACCTTATGTTCAGATGATTCATCATGAGTCAAAAACTCGAGGAGATGATTTGTTATCTAATGAGAAATTAATTAGATTAAACAAAGAAGCATTATACCTGCAAAATAAATGGGGAAATATTCTTCTAGAAGATCCTTACTATAATCCTAATCTTTCTTTGGATACAGGGTATGCTCTAAACATAGAGGCTTCTTTAATAAAGTAGAAATAGACTTGGTATTAGGGGGAATCGGACTCTATCGTATAAGTTTTGAAGACTTAAGTTTGAGGTCAGCAGATATATTACCTTGATATTTGTATCTTGTCTCTACTCTAAGTGATTAATAGCAGAGAAAATGGCTGACATGATAAATTGGTGATCAATTCGATAATTTCCCTCGCTTCTTTAGTGAGAATTCATTGTTTGAAATTACTTGAAAAATAACAATGAGATATTGAAGTCAAGGCGGGGTATTTTAATGAAGAAGAATTTTGCTCTCTGGATTATATTAACCATTATGTTGATAAAAGGGTTGGTTTGGACATTCATTATTCCCCCCTTACAAAACCCTGATGAGCCTGTTCATTTTGCATATGTCCAATTTATGGGTGAAGAAAACAGGGTACCTATCCAAACATCCGAACAATCTTTTTCTCATGAGCTAAACTTATTTACAATGGCTGTTAAACTTAATGAAGTTGCCTTCAATCCAGAGTCAAAATATACCACTAATCAACCTATTTATGACATGCTCTCAAAGCCTGAAAACAATAACCCGTTACAACGTGTTTCTGATGGAAGTAATCTTGCCGCAGGGTATCCGCCAGGTTATTACTTTTTCGCATCCTTATTTTACAAATTGGGATATGAATCCACAATAATTTTCCGGTTTTATGCTGTTAGGATTTTTTCAGTATTGTTAAGTCTGGTCGCTGTTACATTGGCGTATTTCGCTGGCAAAAAAATAGAGCCGAATTCAAATTTTTTAGCTTCAGTTTTAGCAATTACAACGGGCATGCATCCGATGTTTTCAATGATTGGTTCAGCGGTAAACAATGATATCATGATGGATGTTGTTTCTATAGCGCTTTTGCTTTGGCTTTTTACTATAGCAACAGAATCTGTTAGTGAAAAAACACTTATCATCGGTGGTTTACTTTGTGGATTTGGTTTGATTATTAAAGCTCATATGGTATATGTTTGTGGATTTATTTTATTCTCAGCTCTCTTAATTTTTATAAAAAAATACGGAATGAAATCTACACTGCGTTCTGCTGTGATGGTTTCTGTGCCGCTGCTTATTTTATACCTTCCCTGGGCCTTCTTTAGTTTAAGACACTATGGTTCTTTCACTGGTGGCGTATCAATGCAACCACAAGGTGATGCGTCACTTGGTTTGAAATGGTATTTTCAAAATGCCTTTTTAAATGAAGCAGGCAGGAATAGATTCTTCGATCTATGGATACGGACATATTGGGCTAAATTTGGGTGGTTAGATACCCGATTCAATTCGATCTTGGTTTATAAATTGATTGCTCTAATTGTGATCACGGGATTAACTGGGGCAGTGTATGGCATAATTCGCAGAAGAGAAAATTATAAAATAGTTTTGTTCTGTTTGCTTTTTTCTTTAGGGAATGTATTCTTTTTATATCTAGTAGAGATTATTTATTTCAGGGAATACCATAATTTCATGCTGCAAGGACGATATTTGTTCACTTCTCTTGTTCCAATTAATTTAGTATTGATTTATGGATTCAAATACATTTTCCGGAAATATACAAACTACGTTTATTATTCAGCTGCATTTTTAATGATTTTATTTAATTTAATATCAATTAGCCTTATATACAGTCGGTATTATTAGAAGTAATAATGTCACTTATTCTCAACAATTTTTTCGCTTACTCGTCTGGATTTCAAGAATATTTAGCTAGGATTACAAAATTAGTGGACTATTTATTATAAAATGAAATGGAGGGATAACAAAAAAATGAGGATATTGGTAATAATACCAGCTTTTAATGAGGGAGGAAATATCGAAACAACCCTTCAAAATATAAATAGTATTTATAATACTGATCTAGATATTCTTGTAATTAATGATTGTTCTACTGATAATACCTCTCAAATATGCAGAAATTATAACGTGCATTTGATAGATCTACCATGCAATCTAGGAATTGGTGGCGCTGTACAGACAGGATATAAATTTGCTCGGAATAATAATTATGATATTGCTATTCAACTAGATGGGGATGGTCAACATAATCCAATTTATATAGAAAATCTCATTAACCCAATTCTTAGGGGTGAGGCTAGCTTAGTTATTGGTTCAAGATATATTAATAAAATGGGATTTCAATCTACAGCAATGAGAAGGTTGGGCATTCGCTATTTTTCTAAACTTCTAGAAATACTTACCGGCCAGTTAATTACTGATCCTACATCTGGATTCAGAGCATGCGATAAGCGGGTTATTCAACTGTTTTCCAATAGATATCCAGTAGATTATCCCGAACCCGAATCTATTATGTTTTTAAAGCGAAATAACTTAAAAATTATGGAGGTTCCTGTAATCATGGAGCCAAGGTTACAAGGTACTTCATCTATTACTTCATTAAAATCCATATATTACATGACCAAAGTATCACTAGCTATAGTTATAGATCGAATGAGAAAGCAAGTTTCGTAAGGAGGGGCTATGATCTCTTTTAAATTACAGGTTATCTTAATAGCTTCTTCGCTGCTCTGTGTAGTTTTACTAATAAATCTTTTAAGCAGATACAGACTGGAATTAAAATATTCTATTCTTTGGATCGCTGTTGTAGTGTTATTGTTCATACTATCCATATTCCCTAAAGTTTTCAGCTTTTTCTCGGAATCATTGGGCATAGAACTTCCTGTAAATGCATTGTTTCTGTTCTCGATTTTTGGTTTGATATGTATTTCCTTTTCTGCAACATTGGAAATCTCAAAAGCCAATAACAAAATTAAAGATCTAACTCAAGAAATTGGAATTATGAAAAGAAATGTAGAAATGTTATCTATACAATTAAAGTTGAAGAGCGAGGATAGGGATGTTAAAAAATAGCACTGCATTCAGTTATCTTTTGTTGGGATTAAATGTAATTATGTTATCAGGAGGACAAATACTCTTCAAAGTTGGTTTAGAAAGAATGGGAGGAGTAAACCTAGCTCAATCCTGGAAAGCAATTTTTAATCCGATAATATTCTCTGGTCTAATGCTTTATGTGATAGCTACTTTAATATGGTTTGTTGTGTTGTCGAGAATTCCTTTAAGCATAGCCTATCCAACACAATCCATAGCTTATATTCTTGGTATCTTTGCTGCTGTATATATGTTTAATGAACCAGTATCATTGATGAAGTGGATAGGAGCTTCACTTATACTTATTGGTGTTATTTTCATAGCCACAAATTAATTAGGAGGTATTCTAAATGAAAGGCATAATACTAGCTGGCGGTACTGGCTCACGCTTGTATCCCTTAACTAAAGTAACTAATAAACATCTCTTGCCAGTTGGAAAGTACCCAATGATATTTCATGCTGTACATAAGTTGAAACAAGCGGATGTTCAGGATATTCTAATTGTAACAGGTAAGGACCACATGGGTGATGTAGTAAACCTACTTGGAAGTGGAAGTGACATGGGAGTAACTTTTACGTATAAAGTTCAGGATGAAGCAGGTGGGATCGCTCAAGCTTTAGATCTTGCTGAAAACTTTGTTGGAATTGATCAAATGGTTGTTATTCTAGGTGATAATGTTTTTGAAGATGATCTATCGCCATTCGTTCAGAATTTTAGAAAGCAGCAACATGGAGCGAAAATTCTTATACAGGAAGTAGAAGATCCAAAACGATTTGGCGTGCCCGAACTCCAAGGGAATCGAATAATCTCAATAGAAGAAAAACCGTCTAACCCAAAATCTAATTATGCAGTAACAGGAATTTATATGTTTGATCATCATGTTTTTGGCATTGTTAAGACACTGAAGCCTTCTGCTCGTGGAGAACTCGAAATCACCGATGTTAACAATGCATACATTGCAAGAAGTGAACTCACGTATGATATTTTAAACGGATGGTGGACCGATGCGGGCACACACTCTTCTCTTGCAAGAGCAAATGAGTTGGCACATGATCTATTATTTACCGAGGAATTTGGCAAGCTTAAAGTCTAGTAGGCTGGTAGGAGGTAGAAATATGAGTGTTATTCGCTTATCCTTAAACGATGCTTTGTTGATTGAACCAAAAGTCCACGGCGATCACCGGGGTTTTTTTATGGAGAGTTACAACGATTCGCTATTTAAGCAACACGGCATTACCTACAACTTCATCCAAGACAATCAATCTTTATCTGCCGAAGCTGGTGTCTTGCGGGGACTTCACTATCAACTCAACCCTAAGGCTCAAACCAAACTCATACGTGTCTTAACAGGTGCCATCTATGATGTCATCGTAGATATTAGAAAAAGCTCTCCTACCTTTGGTAAGTGGGTTGGTGTCATTTTAAGCGAACACAACCATCGTCAGCTGCTTGTTCCTAAGGGCTTCGCACATGGTTTTTGTACGCTTGTGCCCAATACCCAGGTTCTCTATAAAGTGGACGAATATTATTCCCCCGAAAATGACCGCGGCATACTATGGAAGGATCCGGCTTTGGGGATCGATTGGCCAACATCAAATCCGATTTTATCGGATAAAGACCAGCAGCACCCGCTGCTGAAAGACGCAGAGATGAATTTTGACTAGGGGGCAGTTTGGATGAAACTACTTGTTACCGGCGGGGCCGGTTTTATAGGCAGTAACTTTATTTTATATATGATTCAGCAGTATCCCGATTACCAGATCATCAACATGGATGCTCTTACGTATGCGGGCAACCTTGAAAATTTAAAATCCGTTCAACACCATCCTAACTACTCATTCGTACAGGCAGATATCGCTGATAAACCAGCAGTAGACGCGATTTTCCAACAAGGCATTGACGTCGTAGTTAATTTCGCAGCAGAATCCCACGTGGATCGCAGCATCCTGGAACCGGAAATCTTTGTAAACACCAATGTCATGGGCACACAGGTTCTTCTGGATGCAGCCAAAAAATATGGCGTGACCAAGTTTGTTCAAGTATCCACTGACGAAGTATACGGTTCTCTCGGGGATACGGGATTATTCTCTGAAACCACACCACTTGCTCCTAACAGTCCTTACTCAGCTAGCAAAGCAGGCGGGGACCTGCTCATAAGGGCTTATCATGAGACCTTTGGTCTCCCGGTTAACATCACTCGATGCTCGAATAATTATGGACCATACCAATTCCCAGAGAAACTGATCCCTCTGATTATTTCTCGTGCCCTAAATGATGAATCTTTGCCAGTCTATGGCGATGGCCTCAACATTCGCGATTGGCTGTATGTCGAGGATCATTGCAGTGCGATCGATCTGGTTATTCATCAGGGGAAAATAGGTGAGGTTTATAATATCGGGGGAAACAACGAGCGGACCAATCTGCATATCGTCAAAACGATTCTGGAAGAGCTCGGCAAGCCGGAATCCTTGATCACTTATGTTGCTGATCGCCCAGGCCATGACCGTCGTTATGGCATTGATCCCACAAAAATCATGAATGAGCTGGGCTGGAAGCCCAAGCATAACTTCGAGACAGGCATTAAGGAAACGATTCAGTGGTATTTGAACCATAAGGATTGGTGGACACGTATCCAGTCTGGAGCTTACCGGGATTATATGACCCAGCAGTACGGGAAGCGGTTGGGTGAAGCTGAATGAAGGTACTCGTAACCGGAGCCAACGGTCAGTTGGGGCAGGATGTAACGAATGTTCTTGCTGAAGCTGGGTATCAGATTATCGGCTGTGGAAGAGCAGAACTGGATATTACGAATATGGAGCTATGCGAACAGGTTATTTCATCTCATAATCCGGATTTCATCATCCATTGTGCGGCTTATACGGCTGTAGATGCAGCCGAAACCGATACAGACGGTGCTTATCGTGTGAATACTTTAGGTACGCGAAATATCGCAGTATCCGCCGAAAAGATAGGTGCCGCCGTAGTCTATATCAGCACGGATTATGTTTTTAATGGTACTAGTGAGACGGCTTATGTTGAGTACGACGACACCGACCCGCAAACGATTTATGGTCGATCCAAGCTGGCAGGCGAGCAAATGCTCCGGGACTTCTGCTCCAAGTGGTTCATCGTAAGAACATCTTGGGTATTTGGGTTACACGGGAATAACTTTGTGAAAACGATGCTCCGGCTAGGTCAGGAAAAACCTCAGCTGAAGGTGGTTAATGACCAAAAGGGTTCTCCCACCTACACGGTAGATCTGGCACAATTTTTGTTAAACCTCATCTCCACCGAAAAATACGGCTTATACCATGCCTCCAACAGCGGCTCTTGTACATGGTATGAATTCACTCAGGCTATTTTTGAAGAAGCACGAGAACAATTGGGACTAGAGATTATGGCTGAACTGCAGCCTTGCACGACAGCAGAGTTTCCACGGCCCGCTCCGCGTCCGGCTAATTCAACAATGGATCACCTGGCTATCCGCCTAAACCAATTAGAGGATCTACCGCATTGGCGCGAAGGACTGAAGCAGTTTATGGTGGATATGAAGCAGCACCCTGAACTATACTTAAAGTAAATACAGCGATGTAAGAGACCTGATCTGTATGGATCAGGTCTTTTATTAGTCTATCTTTTAATTCACTCATAGATCTAATGCATGACGATAGTATGAAGCCAATGTTTTCCGGAGGTTCTTTCATGATGAATAAAGTGCAAGTATTGCTATCCGCCTACAATGGCGATCAGTATATTTCTGAACAAATCCAGAGCATTCTCAATCAGACACACCCCTCCATTTCGATTTTGATACGAGACGATGGATCCACGGATCTAACAGTAGACGTTCTCGAACAATTGATGAGGATACATCCGAATAACATAAAACTCATCAAAGGAACGAATGTCGGCGTTGTCTCCAGTTTCTTTGAACTGCTGCGTGCTGCAGACGCTGAAGCTGATTACTACTGTTTTTGCGACCAGGATGACGTGTGGCTTGATCATAAGGTGGAGGGAGCTATAACGTCGCTTAAATTCCTCCGTACATACAGAAATACCCGCGATGGTATTTACATCGACCTACCTAACGGATAACGAATTAAATCAAAAAGGTACATGGCCCAAGCCTCCGGCACGGGAGCCATCCTTCTTTAATGCGTTATATGAGAACATCGCTATTGGCGCGACGTTAACCATGAATCGGTCAGCAAGGAACCTTTTTATGAATAGTAAATCGGTGGACAGTCATAAGGTTCTTATGCACGATTGGTGGTTTTACTTGCTTGTATCCGCATTTGGAACCGTAATCTACGATAACAAGCCATCCATGTTATACCGTCAGCACAATAATAATGTGGTAGGGGGCAGCAACTCCATCCTGGGTAAGTTGAAGAGCAAATGGACCAGTTTTAAGAGACATACAGGCAAAGACTTGCTGCATAAACAAGCGAGTGAGTTTGATAGAATCTATGGATCACGTTTAACTGGCCTAAAAAAAGAGCAGTTGGAGTTATTCCTTGCATCTCGTACAAGTTTTATAGACAGGTTGCATTATGCACGTAAGAGCAAGTTGTACAGACAATCCAAAGCAGAGAGCCTGTTATTTAAGTTTTTTATATTGATCGGTTTTATATGAGATAGATAGGATGAAACACTATATTATTGATATTCCTTCTTTCCCCACGAACTATGTTATAATGTCGATAGATTACTATATTTGTCAGGAGACGTTATGCAATGGATTTAAGCATTTTAATCGTGAACTACAACACCTGTCAGCTGACGGTGGATTGTTTGCGATCGGTATACGCATCGGAGACCGAATTTACATACGAAATCATCCTCATAGATAACAACTCGAAGGACGAGTCCGTTCAGACCATCCGAGAGTTATTCCCGCAGGTCAAGCTGATCGAGAACACGGAGAATACCGGCTTTGCCAAAGCCAACAATCAGGGGATGGAAGTGGCGGAAGGTCGCTATATGCTGCTGCTTAATTCCGACACGATTATCCAGCAGGATACGATCCAGACGATGGTAGCTTTTATGGACTATAATCCGATCATCGGTGCTTCCGGCTGCAAAATCGTCCTCCCGGACGGTTCGCTGGATAAGGCCTGTAAAAGAGGGTTTCCAACGCCTTCGGCGTCCTTTTACTATGCCTTCGGACTCAGCAAGCTGTTCCCGAACAAACCGGAGTTTAACCAGTATCAGCTGGGATATTTGAACCCGGACGTAGAGTACCCGGTGGATTGCTTGGTGGGGGCATTCATGCTGGTGCGCCGCGAGACGATCGAGCAGGTGGGCGGACTGGACGAGACGTTTTTTATGTACGGGGAAGACATTGACTGGTGCTATCGCATCAAACAGGCGGGATGGGGAATTCACTATTACCCCCGGACGACGATTATCCATCATAAAGGCGGCAGCGCTCGGCGTCGGCCGTTCAAGATCATTTATGAGTTCCATCGGGCGATGATTCTTTTTCATCGGAAGCATTACCGGCAGAAATACAACATATTCGTTAATGGAGCCGTGTATGCGGGCGTTGGTTTAAAATTGCTCCTGTCCCTGCTTACGAACCGGCTCAAACCCGTTCGTCCAGCAAACATAACGCAAGCTTCAGGTGGAGTGGAGGTAAAATCATGATCCGGCAGAATCAAGGCTTTCTGACTAAATTGTATATGATTACCGACTTTGCATTTATCCAGCTGGCGTTTCTGCTTGCATGGTGGGTGAAATTCGAAAGTGGTTGGTTTCCGTATGAAAAACCGCTGCCCATCCAATCTTACGGGATGTGGAGCTTGGTATACGGAGCGGTTGCGGTTGTCGTCGGCATCATGATTACCTTGTACTCACCGAAACGGAAAAAGCGCTTTGCCGACGAGTTCTTAAAGATCTTCCAGATGCATTTCATCGGTATGTTCATTCTCTTAAGTATTATGTTTTTTGTTAAAGAGGTAGATATCTCCCGTTGGTATCTCGCCATCTACATGATCTTTAACGTCGCTTTTATCATCTTGTACCGTTATTTCCTAAAGAAATCCCTCAAGCATTTTCGGGAAAAAGGCTACAATCGCCAATTCGTGCTCATCGTGGGTGCTGGTACGCTGGGCAAACGCTTCTTCAAAAATCTAAAGCAATACCCGGAGCTTGGTTATGAAGTCATCGGTTTCCTGGATGATTACCAGCAGTGGGATGAGATCGAAGCCAGACGCCTCAAACCCATTCTGGGTTCAGTCAGCGATCTACATAAGGTGTTAAACGAGAAACTTGTGGACGAAGTCGTGCTGGCCCTTCCGCTAAATGCACACCACTTGTATCCTGAAATCATTGCTGCTTGTGAAAAAGCTGGTGTGCGTACGCTCATCATTCCCGACTTTTTTGATTACCTCCCGGCAAGGCCGGTATTTGATAACTTTGCGGGTATGCCGATGATCAACGTACGCGATATTCCGCTGGATCTTGCGGCAAACAGACTGTTTAAGCGTGCGTTTGATATCGTATTCTCCTTAGTGGCGATTATCCTGACCCTGCCGGTAATGATCGGGATTTACCTCGGAATCCGGTTGACCTCCCGGGGACCGGTCATTTTCAAGCAGGAGCGGGTCGGGCTAAACCGCAGGAACTTCTATATGTATAAATTCCGCTCCATGAAGCCGCTGCCGGAAGGGGCAACGGATACGGGCTGGACCGTGGAGAATGACCCCCGCCGAACCAAGTTCGGCTCGTTTCTCCGGAAGACCAGTCTGGATGAACTGCCGCAGTTCTTCAATGTCCTGTTCGGACATATGAGCGTGGTGGGTCCTAGACCGGAGCGTCCTTATTATGTGGAGCAGTTCAAAGAGGAGATTCCGAAGTACATGGTGAAACACCACGTACGCCCTGGCATCACAGGGTGGGCACAGAGCAACGGTTTGCGCGGTGACACCTCGATTGAGGAGCGGATCAAACACGATATTTTCTATATCGAGAATTGGTCAATCCTGTTTGATATCAAAATCATTCTGCGCACGATCCGCAACGGGTTCAAGAACGCATACTGATTGTAATCAATGAAGACGTCATTTGGCATGGGCCAAATGGCGTTTTTTTTCTTGTGTCCCACGAAGCAGATACGTAGCCAAGATAAATACATCCCAAGCACGAATCACAGGAAAAGATATCGAATACTGTCGCTTCATGTGAAAATATGACATACCAGATTACGATGGGTTCATTTTTTAAAAGCTGGAAATGCAACACACCCATCAGATAATAGTTACTCGGATATATTTACAATATATAACTTTAATACTATTATAATGAAATGTCGGCTTACTGCGGTACCGCACTGAGAATATGTTTCTTCGTAGGGTGCCCGTGCAGCCTATGACCCAACGTCTTTGTCCAAGCGTTGACTCCGTACCTCATGCAGCAGCCATCATTATACCGCGTGCCTGAAGAGGAATTTCTTGAGTTCGCTAAATTTTTTCGATTTGTCGTGTTTTCAATCCAGTCATTGTATTAGCAAGTGGAAGCTAAAGATCCAATACTAGGAGGGAATCCCAATGGAAAATGCGAAGGTTCAGGATTACATCGAAAGCAACCAGCAGCAATGGGACGAGGAGTACCGATCCCGCATGTGGGATTATTTATCGGACATCACGGAATATGCCAGATACTCGGTCGTGTATGGTTATATAAGAAAGTATATTGCGGACGAGGGAATCCTGGATATGGGATGCGGGGCCGGAATATTGTACGATATGCTCCTGGAGGGCGAAAAGTCTAATTACACCGGCGTGGATTTATCCGAAGAGGCTGTCAAAATCGCATCCAGCAAAACTTCGAGGCACATTTTCCATTGTGCAGACATTAATCATTATGTTCCACACAAACGCTATGATGTCATTGTATTTAACGAATCGTTGCAATACGTGCCCAACACACCAAGCAAGCTGCTTGAATATGCCCGTTATCTAACCCCGGACGGGGTCATCATATCTTCGCTTTATTCTCATAAGAACACCCAGGATCCGGATTATACGATGGTAGAACATAAAATCGAAGAGATCGAAAGCTGCGGATGGTTTGACGTCTTGGATAAAGTGAGTGTGTTTAATCACAATGCAGGATTGAAATGGTATATTCATCTTTTGAAGGCTAAGGGCTAGCGTACTATAACTACCGCATCCATAAAGAACATTCCGTCATTTGGCAGCCGCCGAATGGCGCTTTTTTTGTTTTGCCAACCATTCAAAAGGGTAGTTAACTAGCAACAACTATGCAAAAGGTGGGCATACCATGAAACGGATCATTGCTGTCCTTATTTTAATTTCCGCCATCAGTATTCTATTGCTCACTTATCATGAGAACGAAGAAGAACCGCAGGGATTCACGGCCTATCGCTTGATTGCGCATGCCATGGGAAGTATCGGCGAGCAGCCGTATACCAATGCTTATGAAGCGATGCTTGCCAATTACGAGAAGGGCACTCGTGTCTTCGAGATTGACTTGATGCTGACGGAGGATCGTAAAGTTGTTGCGCGTCATGAGTGGACGGAGAGCATGACCCAACAGCTCGGTCAGCAGGATAAACTTCCGGATCATAAGCAAGCTGCCCGCCTAACCCATGAGGAATTTATCAATACGCCGATACTGGAGCAATATCAACCGATGGATATAGAGGCCATTATGGACATGATGCAGCACTATTCAGATATGTACATTGTGACGGATACGAAGGAGCAGGAGGATAAGGATATTGAGCACCTGCTGACAGAGATCGTGAATGCTGCCGAGCAGCGAGACCCGGAACTATTGGATCGAGTCGTTATCCAAATTTATAATGAACCGATGCTTGATATGGTCCACGAGATCTATCCTTTTGAATCCATTATCTATACGCTTTATGCCACGCAGGATTCGCCTGCCGAGATCACGGCCTTTGTTCAGGAGAACAAGATCGACGCCGTAACCATGCCAGAGTATAAAGTCAGCCCGAATTTTGTGGCAAAGCTGAAGGCAGCCGGGGCCGTAACTTATGTGCATACGATCAACGACACCAATACCGTTAACAATTATGAAAAATGGGGTGTTTATGGTGTATACTCAGATTTGCTGACCGAGCCGGAAATAGAGCAGAACAGCTTGAGATACTTGTATTAGCCAATAACCATATATCAGAATTTGAAAAAATATGTCTATAAAAGGACATATTTTTTTATTTATACCAGTAATTGGCTTGTGTTATTTACTGGAAGTGGTAATGTTATTAGAACTTAAAGACTATTATGATTTGGGTCTAATGATATAAATTGATAGATTTTTAGTCAAATAGTCTTATAGTATGAATAAATTATTAGGTGAGAGAGAGGAATTCAACTTGGGTAACAGACTAGGATTTTACCAGAAGGCTTTAAGTGCAGTATTAGGGATAACCCTCATACTGTCTCCGTTAGGTGGAGCCTACGCTGCAACAGCAAAGAATGAAACAAAAACCACTTCCAGTGCTAGTGATATTGAAGGACACTGGGCGAGCAAGACACTTCAGAAATGGAATGAACAAGGTTATCTTAACGGGGATCAAACCGGAAAGATTAATCCGGATGCTCCAATAACTAGAGCTCAACTGGCAGCGGTCGTTAATCGATCGTTTCAGTTCGAGACCAAGGCTGGCATTTCATACAGCGATGTCAAAAGTACATCATGGTACTATAATGACTTGTCGGTGGCAGCTTCGCAGGGGTATATGAAGGGTTACAGCAATGGAACCTTCAAACCAGACAACAAGGTAACACGTCAGGAACTGGCTGTCATCTTGAGTTCACTAATGGAGCTCAAGCCAAGTGATGCAGCTAATAAATTTACAGACACGGATCGTAGTCCGGCATGGAGCAAAGGAGCGATCGGAGCCGTTGCTTCTAGCGGTATCATGAATGGGAGCAATGGCAAGTTCAGACCGACAGCAAGCGCATCCCGTGCTGAAGTCGTTACTGTACTCGATCGTGCTCTTGAAGAGATTAAATCTCAGGAAGTTACGAGTTACGATACGGCAGGTACATACGGTCCTGTTACAGGAACCAAGAACGTTCCGGGATCCGTACATATTAATGCCTCGGATATCACGCTTCAAAATATGACCATAGAAGGTAATCTTGTCATTGGCGAAGGCGTTGGTGAAGGGGACGTCACGCTTAAAGGGGTAACGGTTAAGGGAAGTACAACCATAAAAGGCGGAGGCAAAAACAGTATTCATGTGGTTGACTCCATGCTTATTACCGTTATTGTGAACAAAAAGGACGGCAGTGTCCGTATCGTTACCGAAGGTGGCAGCTCTGTGTCACAGGTTACACTGCAATCCGGTGCGATTCTGGAAGAAACAGGTTTGACAGGTGAAGGGTTTAAAGATCTGTTATTGTCCAATCTTATTCCATCTGGCTCCAACGTGACTTTGGCAGGGCAGTTTGAAACAGTGGATGTTACAGCAGCTTCGCTGAATGTGAATCTTACTTCAGGCTCTGTAGCTCAGCTAAATGTTGCGGCGAATGCTTCCGGCACGAGTCTGAATGTTGGATCTTCCGCATCTGTTCTATCCCTGATTCTTAATGCAGCAGCGTCTGTGAGTGGTCAGGGAAGCATTGGCAGTGCTCAAGTTAATGCTGCTGGCGTATCCTTCACTCAGCGCCCTGGCAGTCTGGTGTTAGCGGATAACGTTACCGTAAGCGTTGGTAGCGGAGGTTCTACTTCTGGATCTAACGCTGGAACCGGAGAGAGCGGGAATACAACGAATCCTAATCCTACCCAGCCGCCGGTTACGGACCGTATTCAATTGAGTAACGGACAGGCAGTACTGCAGTTTGTGAATGCAGTTCCGTCTCTGGAACTAATTGATTTTAACATCAGCGCAACGGTTGCAGGTGCTGTTTATCAGTTGGAGGACATTGCGTTTAATAACGCGACTAAGATACTGACATTTACACCGATTTCGCTGGATGAACACTATGGTGATACATTGGTTCTTAATGTTACTCCTGCAGCAGGCAGCTCCAAATTCACAACAAGTTTAACAGGCAGCATTAAACTCGAAGGCTTTGAAGGGACAATAACCGATGTTAACGAACTCCCTGTGGAAGGTATGAGAATTGATTTCCGCAGAGGATTAGGCAATACAACGGGCAGCATTGCGACGTCGACGCTTACGAATGCAGATGGACGATTTACCGCTAATTTGCCAGCCGGGGTATATACTGGACAACTCACAAAAGCCGGCTTTATTACGACTTATGTAGTAGGCGTCTCACTAAGTGACAGCTTTAACCGGAATGAAGATGCGACTGCAATCAAAATCCCGGCAAACGATGAGATTCGCATCGTGTTGACATGGGGAGAGAAGCCGCGGGATGAAGACTCCCATCTACTTGGACCAGCACCTGATGGAAGATCATTTCACACTTATTTTGGTGACCGGGAATATTATTATCAAGGAGAAAAGTACGCGGATCTGGACCATGATGATACAGACTCCTATGGCCCAGAGACAACGACAATCCGCAAGCGCGTAGACGGCAAGTATCAGTTCTATATTCACAACTACTCCAGAAACGGATATGACGGATCGGAAACGCTGCGTAATTCATCTGCTAAGGTTGAGATATACAGCGGGAATAGCGGTCAGCCTGTGAAAACATATCATATCCCGAGTGGAAGCGGAGACGAGTTATACTGGTATGTATTCGATATGGAAGTTAACGGTGCGGAACTGAATTTCACGGATCATAACAAACTTGTTGTGGATGAGCCTCAATCCGATCTTCAGCCAGCCATCGATTATAATTTTTACTCATCCATTGAAGGAAATCAGTTAGTAGATAACGCTTTACAGCTTACATTGGGTACAGGGTATTATCCAACGCAAGATAAGGTCTTCCTTCGTTTTTCTGTTGAGGGTCCGCTGAACCCAGCTCTTATTGAACTCAAGTCAAGTGAAGGAGCTTTGTTACCGTTCCAGACCAATTCATTGAATAATTCGATTGAGGCTTACCACGGTTCAAATGATAACGGATATGATGTGTCCAATCTTGAACTCCAGTATGAGCTGAAATTCAAGCAAGCGGGAAGATATACACTTAAAACTGAGTTTATTGATGTAAGCAGTAATCAAGTTTTGGATACGACTTACGATACGCTGGACATTAAAGACGGAGAGCTTGAACTTCTCAACGAAGAGAAGGCCAAACTATCGTTAGAGTCGAGAGTTTCCTATCTTACAACGGTTGGGGAGGCTGTTTATCTTACAGATCGAAATAATCCTCTATTGGATGATACTTTAGTTATCATTGAGGATCTGGAAATGACAACTCCAGCAACCGTGATTGGCAGCGTATATCTCAAGCAAGATCAAGGTGCTATCCTTCTTGAGAATTACAATGACGGAAATCAATACGTTACTTATCAAGCAAAGGTTAAGCTGGTCCGTGGGTCGCAGCAGACAATCGCACAAACCATCTCCATTATTGTCCCAACGCTGGATATCCTGATTGAAGAGGCTGTTGAAGATGCCGATGAGCTAATTCATGATGATCCTGGCTTGACGGAGCTGATTTCTGCTCGTGATGCTGCGATGCAAGCAAGAGTTGGCAGCCAAAACGATGTTAAAATAGCGTCTCTTAAACAGCTGGCGGGACTACTAATTAACCTGCTCTAAACATGAGGCCAATATAATCTCCTCCGCCCGTCGGATTCACTCTAGTGAATTCGGACGGGCTTTTTCATTCCCTTCACAGCAGTAAGTACCGCGGCCATTAGGTCACACATCACAATTACCAAAAAAATGTTCGCATTTTATACGAACATAAATTGACTTGATTACCGTGCTAGCATAGACTTATTTTAGTATAATAGTAACCCGTGAACGTGGAGGAATGACGCTTGAAAGAGATGATACAATCCTGGAAGCATGTGTTTAAGCTGGATCCCGACAAGGAGATCAGTGACGACAGCCTTGATGTGGTATGCATGTCAGGAACCGATGCCATTATGGTTGGGGGTTCAACCGGAGTCACTTATGAAAATACCGTGGATCTTCTGTCCCGTGTAAGGCGCTATGAGCTGCCGTGCGTACAGGAAGTATCCGATCTGGAAGCCGTTGTACCCGGATTTGATCTGTACATGATCCCGATGGTTTTGAACACACAGGATCCGACCTGGATCATGGGGCGGCATCGTGAAGGAATCGAACGCTATGGTTATATGATTCCGTGGGACTTGGTTGTGACCGAAGGGTATATCGTATTAAACGAGAATGCGGCGGTGGCGAAGCTGACCGGAGCAGAGACTTCGATTGAAGCAGGCACGGCCGCCGCCTATGCGCAGATCGCGGACAAGCTGATGAATTTACCGATTGTTTACCTGGAATACAGCGGAGCCTTTGGAGATATGGAGACCGTTCGTACGGTTCGAAGATCGCTGGATAATGCCCGTTTGTTCTACGGTGGCGGAATAACCAACGCCCAGCAAGCGCTGGAAGCTGCCTCTACTTCAGATACGATCATTGTAGGCAACGTAGTGTACGATGATCTCGAGCAGGCGCTTGAGACGGTTAAGGCTGTGAAGGGCTGACCGGATCGGCTATCTTTTCTGTTTGCAATCATTTCTCTTTTATTAAATCTACAAATCTAGGAGGCAAAATAATATGCAGCCCATTGACATACACGAGGCGGTCAAGCGTCTCAATCCCGAGCAGCGGAAGGCCGTTGAAGCTACGGACGGACCTCTGCTCATTATGGCAGGAGCCGGCTCAGGCAAGACGAGGGTGCTGACGCACCGGATTGGTTACCTGATCGCCACCCGTAAAGCCGCACCATGGAGCATTCTTGCGATTACCTTTACGAATAAAGCAGCCCGCGAGATGCAGGAGCGGGTATCCAAGCTGGTCGGCCGCGAAGGCCAGGATATCTGGGTATCGACATTCCACTCGATGTGCGTGCGCATTCTGCGCAAAGACATCGAGCGGATTGGTTTTACCTCCAATTTCAGCATTCTGGATTCAACGGACCAATTATCGGTCATTCGGAACGTGATGAAGCATCATAACATCGATCCGAAGAAATTCGAGCCGAAGGCGGTTCAAGCGGCCATGAGCGCGGCCAAGAATGAGCTGATCTCCCCGCAGCAGTATGAACAGAAAGCCGGGGACTATTTTGAATCCCTTGTAGCCAAGGTGTACACCGAATACCAGAAGCGCTTGAAGAGCAACAACTCGCTTGATTTCGACGATCTGATCATGACCACGATCCAGCTGTTTAAGGAAGTGCCGGAGGTCCTCGACTTCTACCAGCGCAAATTCCAGTACATTCATGTAGATGAATATCAGGATACCAACCGGGCGCAGTACATGCTCTGCCGTATGCTGGCGGACAGCCATCACCGCATATGCGTGGTCGGGGACAGCGATCAGTCCATCTACCGCTGGCGCGGTGCGGACATCACGAACATCCTGAATTTTGAACAGGATTATCCCGAGGCGCGGACGATTCTGCTGGAGCAGAATTACCGTTCTACAGCGAACATTTTGAACGCTGCCAACAATGTGATTGGCCTGAACACGGGCCGCAAGCCGAAGAATCTGTGGACCGAGCAAGGTGAAGGACCGAAGATCAAGGTGTTCCGGGGGGATACGGAGCATGATGAGGGATATTTTGTTACCTCGGAAATCAGCAAGAACATCAATGCAGGCAAGAACTATCAGGATCATGCGATCCTGTACCGGACCAATGCGCAGTCCCGGGTTATCGAGGAAATTCTGATCAAGTCGGACATTCCGTACCAGATCGTCGGGGGTATCAAGTTCTATGATCGCAAAGAGATCAAGGACATGCTCGCCTACCTGCGCCTGATTTCGAATCCGGATGACGATATCAGTTTGACGCGGATCATCAACGTGCCCAAACGAAGCATCGGTGACACCACCGTCGCGAAGCTGGCTGCAGCAGCCGGAGAGCGGGGCATCTCGATCTTCCGCGTGCTGGAAATCGTGGACGACCTCGGTTTTGCCGGACGGACGCGCAATGCGCTGGTGGGCTTTTACGACATGATTGCCGCCCTCAGTCGAATGGTCGAGTTTCTCTCGGTCACCGAGCTTACGGAAAAAATACTGGAGATGTCCGAATACCGGCTCGAGCTGCAAAATGAGAATACGATCGAATCCAGATCCCGCCTTGAGAACATTGACGAGTTCCTGTCGGTTACGCAAGAGTTTGAGAAGAATAATGAGGATAAGTCCCTCATCTCCTTCCTTACGGATCTTGCGCTGATCGCGGACATCGATTCGATGAACGATGACGAAGAAGACCGTGACGACGCTGTCGTGCTCATGACCATGCATAGCGCCAAAGGTCTGGAGTTCCCGGTGGTGTTCATTATCGGCATGGAAGAAGGGGTATTCCCGCACAGCCGTGCCTTCATGGATAACGAAGAGCTGGAAGAGGAGCGCCGCCTTGCTTATGTCGGCATTACGCGTGCCGAGAAACAGCTGTTCCTGTCCTGTGCGCGTATGCGTACACTCTTTGGCCGCACGACGGCGAACCCGCCTTCACGCTTCCTGGAGGAAATCCCGGAGGAGCTGAAGGAGGACACGCAGATGGCGCATGACCGCTACCGCCGCGGTGGAAGCGGAAGTGTAGGCGGATCTTATGCAGGACGTGGCTTCGGCGGAGGCGGAGGCAGCAACTTTGGCGGTGGACGCAGCGTGGACCTCTCCCTAAGTGGATCGACGGCTTCGGCTCAAGCCGCACCGAAGAGCCGGGTGACCATGACAACCGGTGCCGCATCCCGACCAGCGTCTGCTTCGGGCAGCGGGGAATTTAAAGCTGGCGACAAAGTAGCCCATGGCAAATGGGGTACCGGCACCATTGTGGCGGTGAAGGGAAGCGGCAATGACATGGAGCTGCAGATTGCTTTTCCAGCACCGGTTGGCGTAAAACGTCTTCTTGCCGGTTTCGCGCCGATTACAAAGGTGGAATAAGGGAAGAACTAGGAGCATCAGCATGAACGAAACGCAGCCTGTTATGCCCTTATATTATTGAAGGAGGATTGCCCCTGTATGGATTTCAAGGAAAAGATGGGGAAGCTCATCACGGAGCTGAACAATTATAATTACCACTACTATACGCTGGATCAGCCGCTGGTGAGCGACAAGGAGTATGATGCCCTGTACGATCAGTTGGTAGCGTTGGAGGCAGAGACCGGAGTGACGCTTCCGGATTCTCCGACCCAGCGGGTGGGAGGGGAGATTCTGAAGGGTTTTGCCCCGCACCGTCATTTGGCTCCGTTATGGAGTCTCGATAAGGCTCAGAACATCGAGCAGCTCCGTACCTGGCATGATCGGGTGGTCAGGCTGGTCAATGACTACAATACGAAGAATCCCGGCAATCCTCTGCCGAATCCTTGTTACGCGCTGGAGCTGAAGTTTGACGGGTTAACGCTGAACCTGACCTATCAGGACGGCAAACTGGTTCAAGCTTCGACACGGGGCAACGGTGCAGTAGGCGAAGGCATACTGCCCCAGGTGAAGACCATCAAATCGGTCCCGCTGACGATTCCTTATGATGAGGGCACGATTGAAGTGCAGGGTGAAGGCATCATGAACCTGTCGGTGCTGGAAAAATACAATCAAACTGCAGCCGAGCCGCTCAAGAATGCGCGCAATGCGGCGGCAGGGGCGCTTCGCAATCTCAGTCCGAAGGTGACGGCCGAGCGCAAGCTGAACGCTTACTTCTATAATGTAGGCTACTCGGATGGAATCACTTTTGCCGACCACAAGGAAATGATGGATTTCCTGCGTGAGAACCGCCTTAAGGTCAATCCTTACATTTTCTACTTTGAGCAGTTTGATGATGTGATGGAGCAGCTGGCCGATATCGAGAAACGCCGTTCCGAGCTGGACTATCTCATCGATGGAGCGGTTGTGAAGGTGACCGATTTCCGCATCCGCGAGGCGCTGGGATACACCGACAAGTTCCCTCGCTGGGCGGTCGCTTACAAGTTCGAAGCGGAAGAAACTACGACCGTACTGCAGTCGGTCACCTGGAACGTGGGACGAACGGGTAAAATCACGCCGCTCGCGCGCGTGGAGCCTGTTGAGCTTGCCGGTGTTACCGTGCAAAATTGCACGCTGAACAATATCGGGGATATTGAGCGCAAGAACCTCAAGTTCGCGCTGGGTTCACGTGTCTTCATCCGCCGTTCGAATGACGTCATTCCCGAAATTCTTGGAAAAGTAACGGAAGAGAACGACGGCGAAGAGATTTTGTTCCCGGTGGAGTGTCCGTCATGCGGATTCCCGTTGGAGCAGCGCGGGGCGCATCTGTTCTGCAACAACAAGACCGGCTGCAAACCGCAGATCGTGGCGAGAATTACGCACTTTGCTTCCAGGGACGCCATGGACATAGAAACGTTCAGCGACAAAACCGCCATTCAGCTGTATGAGGAGCTCGGCGTTCGGGAGCCTGCGGATCTGTATACCCTCTCTTTTGACAGCTTGGTGAAGCTGGAGCGATTCGGCGAGAAAAAAGCACAGAACCTGCTGGACGCCATCGAGAAGAGTAAGGAGCGGGATCTTGCATCGTTCCTCTTCGCCCTGGGTATTCCGAATACCGGCAAATCCACGACCAAGATGCTGGCCGATCACTACCGTGATCTGCATCGCGTGATGGCAGCGACCGCAGAAGAGCTCGTCGAGCTTCCGGACGTAGGAGGCATCGTGGCCGACAGTATCGCCGGATACTTTGCCGACCCTTTTGCGCAGGCGAGTATCGAGAAGATGCTTTCATTGGGCGTTCAAGCACAAGCGCCGGAAGCACCGAAGCCGGTCAGCAGCGATTCCTATTTCAGCGGCAAAACCGTTGTGCTGACAGGCACGCTTCATCTGCTGACCCGTGAAGAGGCAACGGAACGCTTGGAAGCACTCGGTGCCAAAGTCACCGGCAGCGTCTCCAAGAAAACCGATCTCCTCATCGCAGGCGAAAAAGCCGGCAGCAAGCTGGCCAAAGCCCAGCAGCTCGGCATCGACATCCTGGAGGATGAAGAAGAGTTCGTGCGCTTGCTGAACGAATAACATCTTAATCTGGATATATCTTGCAGAAGCAAATAAAACCCTATATAAACCGAGGCTATCAATAGCCTCGGTTTTCTTTTTTTCACTCGCTCGATTCAACCTCTCTTACTTCCCTTGTAAGCTTGATTTTTCTTGAATCTATTGCGTTTTCTCTCATTCGTCAAAACCTCCTATGAAATCGACTTTTTTTAACAAAAAAATACAGAAAAGGATGGAGGAATCTAATTTTGTGGTCTAGAAGTTATTTACCATGGGTCAGTCATCCAATAGAAAGAGGTGGTAGTGAAGTCGTTTACTGCTAGTTTTAAGACCCTGTTGTTATAACAGAAAATTGAGTTGTAGGGAGGAGCAAAGTCTTGAGTAAACGAGTGTTGTCCATATTATTAAGTTTGATATTAATGCTTTCATTGGTTATTCCGGCAGCTGCTGCTCCATCGGAGTCCAAGCAACTGCTGAACAACCCGTTAAGTGCGGAAGATGCTTTGCAATTAAAGCAGATTCTGCAGGATCGGGCTGAGCTTGCCAAGACGCCTGTGCTTGATGAACAATTGGAAAGTTTGGGGACGGGTCAAGTTGATGTCATCGTTGAATTGTCTGCTGAGCCGGTTGCACTGGCGAAGGGGATTTCCTCGATAGCGGGCAAATCATTTAGTTCTTCCATGAAGGCAAGGGTTGAGCAGAAGGTAGAACTGCAGCAGCAGACCTTCATTGACAATCTGAGCACCAACCATATCAATCATGAGGTTTCAAACCAATATAGCTATGCTTTTAACGGGGTAGCTTTGGAGATGGACAGCAATAAACTTGAAGACATTCTCAAGATCCCGGGTGTGCTCGGGGTATATCCCGATCTGGAAGTAACGGCAGGACCAAAAGGTGAAGTTAGCCCGCATATGAAGGATACAGGCCCGTTCATTGGCGCTCCGGAGGTATGGGATCTGGGATATACGGGTAAAGGGGTTAAAGTTGGTGTAATCGACACGGGAATCGATTACGTTCACCCTATACTGAAGGATGCTTATAAGGGTGGGTATGACTTCGTGGATAACGATAATG
Organism: Paenibacillus vortex V453; assembly: GCF_000193415.1. NCBI lineage: Bacteria > Bacillati > Bacillota > Bacilli > Caryophanales > Paenibacillaceae > Paenibacillus > Paenibacillus vortex. The sequence continues at coordinate 5,977 of NZ_ADHJ01000055.1, read as the reverse complement.
ATCCTTATGAAACGACACCGCTTGATTGGGAGAACGATCCTACCAATCCGCCAGAGGTGGATGATAGAGGAAGCACGTACTGGACCGAACACGGAACGCATGTGGCGGGCACCATCGCAGCCCGGGATGCGGGTGAATTCGGCGTTGTGGGTATTGCTCCGGAAGCGGATATATACGCCTATCGTGTTCTTGGACCTTATGGAAGTGGTAAGTCCAGCTGGGTACTGGGAGGTATCGACCGTTCAGTTCAGGATGGACTGGATGTCATTAACCTCTCGCTTGGCAATGCCCGCAATGATCCGGACTACGTCACGTCCGTAGCTATTAATAATGCTGCGCTGGCTGGTGTTACGCCAGTCGTTTCCAGCGGCAACTCGGGGCCGAACCGGTGGACCGTAGGATCCCCGGGGGCATCAGCATTTGCCATTACCGTAGGTAACTCTACAGGGCCAAGTGATGAAATTTCGGCAACCACGCATTTTTACACGGATGCTGTACCGCCTGCGGCGCCAATCGGCGTGGATGAGAGCGCAGTAGATACTGGGGCTCAGCCTGAACAACCGACTGTTCCTGAAGAACCGCCTGGTGTACAAGCAGATGATATAGCCCAACTGGCAGTGACGGATGAGAACCCGTTGAATGCAGCAGGCGAAGAAGCTCCGGCAGCGGATGCGGTCCCTGTTGAATCTGCCGAAGAAGAAGCTGTTCCTGCAGCAGACACAAATGCACCTTTGAGCGTAGTAGACGCTACGTATAAACTTGAACTGATGGCTTGGAATCTCGCCGAGGATCCGGAAGTAGTCCTTAACGGAGAGTTTGGCCTCGTTTATGCGGACCTGGGTAAACCTGAGGACTTTGCAGGCAAAGACGTGGCGGGCAAAATCGCGTTGATTAAACGCGGAGAACTCGCATTCGTAGATAAAATTGCCAATGCCAAGGCAGCAGGTGCCATCGGAGCGATCGTATTTAATCAAAATCCGGGACCGATCGGCGTCCTGCTTGGTGACAGCTTTAACTTTATTCCGACGCTTAGTATGAGTAAAGAAGATGGGGATGCCATCAAATCTCTGCTCGACGCCAACCCCGATCTCAAAGTAAGTTTTTCCGATTTTATGAGAAACAAGTCGGCCGGAGACGAGATCAATGACTCAAGTTCCCGCGGTCCGGCTAAAAAGACGCTGGATATTAAACCTGACGTTGTAGCACCGGGAACAAGCATTCTATCATCCGTTCCGGCTTACGGGAAGAACGATCCAGACGCGGATTACAGTCAATCCTATGACCGTTTAACGGGTACAAGCATGGCTGCTCCACACGTAGCGGGGCTTGCCGCACTCGTCTTGGAGAAACACAGTGACTGGACTCCGTTTGATGTGAAAGTCGCACTGATGAACAATGCCAAAATGCTGGATACGGATTCCTATGATGTCACGGATCAAGGAGCCGGACGTATTCAGGCAGTTGATACCATTCAGGCCGAAGCTCTGGTCAAGGTTCTGGATAAGACCTCTTATCTGGAAAACGGAACAAGTAAAGAGCAGGACAACATTACCGGAAGCATTAACTTCGGTAATTTTACGGGAGCAACGGCTCAAACCGTTCAGAAGAAAATAAAGGTTGAACAGATTGGTGGTATTGGCGGAGCGTTTGAGGTTGAGGTTCATACAACACAATCGACCCCGGGAGTAGCGGTTACGGTGGATCAATCCTCCTTTGACTTAAGCGGGGAGAAAGAATTGATCGTAACGCTAGAAGTACCAGCCGGTATTACCGGAGTTTCGGAACAGCAGGGCTATATTAACTTTGTAAACGGTACCCGCACTTATTCTGTACCTTTTGTAGCATACTTTAATCTTGAAATGACGGGTGTCAAATATACGAAGGTCTATAACGACACGGAAACCTACCTGCCGCATTTTCCTTTGAATGAACAGGGGGAGCTTGGTGAAGTGTCTGTAGGTTTCGAATTTTATAATCCTATGCAAGTTGTCATCATTGATTTGTACGATAGCCTGAATCCTGAATCAGGACCAGATGGTGACGGGTTGATTGGGCAGATTTTTGGTGCAGATGAGTTTCTTTTCGAAGCCAATACGGAATATACCCTCGGATTTGATGGGGAGTACTTCAATTACACAACCGAAGAAATTGAATTGATTAAAGACGGTCTGTACTCGGTAGATCTTAAGTCCCTCGGTACTAATAGGGTCGTTTACGGCGATTACGCAACCATTCCGTTCTTTGTCAAAACCAAAGCACCTATCATTAACACAAAATCTGATGTGCAGGCTTCCAGTGGTTCCCCTCTCGCATTAACTGGAACCATCAACGATCTTTATGTTACGGCTGTTCCGGCTTTAATGGACGAATGGACGATTGATTTTGATGTCAGCGAATGGCTGGATGCCACTTATGTTGTCAAAAAAGCCGACAAGACCGTTGCCAAGCAAGGCAGCTTCGACGTCGAACAGGATGGCGCATTTAACATTGCGTTAGATGGACTGTCCTCAGGTAAATACAACGTTGAGCTTTCGGTTAAGGACCATCAAGGATTGGAAGGAAAAGCTGCGGTATCTGTTAATGTACCAAGCACTCCAGATCCAGGTAATCCTGGCGGCGGCTCATCATCCGGTGGCGGATCCACAGGCACACCATCCACTCCAGCTCCTGAAGTTTCGGGTGATGCCAAAGTAACCACGAAGAAAAATGCGGACGGCACCGAGTCTGCAACAGCTGCCCTGTCCGAAGCAGCGGTTACAGCTGGAATTGCTGGTGACAGCAAGGAAGTGAAGCTGGACGTATCCAAGCTTGATTTCAGTAAATATAGCGATGTAGCTCTTACACTGGGCAAGGCAACCGTTGATAAACTGAAAGCATCGGGCAAGCCTCTTGTTATAACTGGTAACGGCTTTACCCTGACAGTGCCTGCCGATGCCTTGGATGATTTCACAACGACCAGCGGATTCAGCTTAACGGTCTCGGCAGCTGCGAGCAAAGCAGGATCCGGAAACAGCTTGAGCGCTGTATCTTCCATTGTTACGGTTAAACACGCCGCCAAGTTCAAACATCCGCTTCTGTTGACCTTGAACTATGACCCGGCCAAAGTGAAAGATACTCGTAAGGTTGGAGCTTACGTTCAGTCGGAAAAAGGAGACCTGCAATCCGCAGGATTGCTGCAATCGGCGTCACGCGGATCGATCACGTTCCGTATCAACGGACCGGGATCTTATGCAGCCGCTGAGAATAACGCAACCTTCAGCGACATCGTAAGCCACTGGGCTAAAGATGAGATCGAAGTTGCGGCTTCGCAGCATATTACGAACGGTACCGGTGCAGGCCGGTTCTCTCCGAACAATGCAGTGACCCGCGCCGAATTTGCGACGCTGCTTGATCGTATTTTTGAGACAGGCATTGATTGGGAGACACGCAGCACAGAAGCGGGTGCGAAGAATCCGCTAACCCGTGAGGATATGGTAGTCATGATTGCTGAAGCATTGAAGATTGATTCTGAAGCAGGCTCCTTGTCATTTAACGATGCGAATCTGATTTCGGAGGATGCACGTGCGGCTGTAGCCTTTGCTGTGAAGGAAGGTCTGGTTAAGGGCGTAAGCGGCAACCGCTTTGCTCCAGACGAAACCTCCACTCGGGCGCAGGTATCCGTGATTGTGTACCGCTTGCTGGATTATTTGAATAAAATCTGATGATCTACGAGCTAGTGATTATATGCAGTAAGATATCGACGGGAGTTGTCCTGGGTCTTAAAAAGAACCGGGCCAGCTCCTTTCTTTTTTAAACTGTAAAATATGGTTATATATTCTCATTGTGTCATGGTATATTTTATATGGATTAGTCAATCTTTAATCGGAAGGGATAGACATGAAGAGTAAAAAAACATTCGGCTATCTGGCCATACTCTTATTCCCGTTGTTTATAATCATTTTGGTTTTAAGTGGATTGACTCAGCCCGGGAGGGAAGCGGAAGATCTTCGCATGAGCATCGAATGGCTGACGAAGTACGTACTGCCATGGATATTTCTGTACTGGTTCGTCAAACTCGTTAGAAAAATCAAATAAAAAGACACTCACCATGCACGTACTGTGCAGTTGATGAGTGTCTTTTTTACAATATGAGGGTTATTCTCTGGACCATTCGTCCAGCTTGTCATCGCCAGGAAGAAGCAGGGCAAGGAGACCGAGCAGAGGCAGAAAACCAATCGAGATCATGACATTGCCGATTCCCCAGGCATCCCCAAGATTACCGAGTACAAGCGAACCGATACCGCCCATGCCAAAAGCGAACCCGGTAATCAGTCCGGAGACCGTGCCAATATTGCCCGGATGCAGCATTTGAGCATAGACGACGGTAACCGAGAAACTCGACAGAAGTACAAACCCACCGATCACGAGCAGAACGGCCGCCCAGAACGAGGAGACAAATGGAAGGATCAGAGCAATCGGAGCTGTACCAATCATCGAGAACATAATCATGTTTCTGCGTCCGAACCGGTCTGCCAGAGGTCCACCGAAGAAAGTGCCTATGGCTCCTGAAGCGAGAAACAGGAAAATATAAATCTGAGCATTATCCAGCTTGATCTGGTAAGCATCCATGAGATAGAAGGCATAATAGCTGCTGATGGCTGCGCCATACCAGGAGCGGATAAACACAAGGACGACGAGCACCAGCGTTGCGTTGCGAATGCTTTTACGGCGGGCGGGATCGAGCATGCGCCCGGCGGCTCTCTTTTTAAACGTGTATCCTGCCTTCAGCATACCGTGATACCAATAGGCAACATAAGATTGCACGAGGATGCCCGCAGCGGCAACGAAGGTGAACCCGATCGCGCCAAACTGTCCAAACGGTACGAAGATATATCGCGTAAGTAGTGGAGCCAGCGACTGACCGGCATTTCCCCCTACCTGAAAAATGGATTGAGACAGTCCCTTTCGCATGCCTGCAGCCATATGGGCGACCCGCATTCCTTCAGGGTGGAAGGTCGCAGAGCCTAACCCGATCAGGACAACGGCAAACAACACCAGGATATAGGTATGCGCATAGGCCAGAATGAACACGCCTGCAAACGTGAAGCACATGCCGATCGGAAGCAGAATCGGTGTCGGCCTTCGATCCGCGGCGTAGCCGATAACCGGCTGGATTATGGAAGACGTAAAGTTGATGGCGAAGGAGATCCAGCCAATCTGCGTGAAGGTAAGAAAGAGATTATCCTTTAATATAGGAAAAATAGCAGGAATCACGGACTGAATCGAATCATTGAACAAATGTACAAAACTGATAGCGAGCAGTATTTTATATACCGTGGCCTGTTGTGCCTCTCCATGGGCAGGGCTTGGCGTATCCTTGGGTTTCTGGAGAGTTATGCTTTTGTCTGCCATTTGGCGAACTCCTTTCTTATGTAAGTAGTCGGGCTGTAGAAAAGCGATGAACTAACCTTAAAACCTTTTGAATAGGAAATCAATGACATTTCGAGATGAAATGAAGAATAATGCGAGTCTGAAATTCGATTGGTTTTGGTAAAGGATAAAAGATAAATGGGGAGTTTGGAGTCTTAAAACACCGAAATACGTATAGATCCGTTGTTATGAGAAAAGTATCATAATTATATATGAAAAAGCTTGCTATATCACTTTCAGCATGGTATATTACTAACTGTCGCTTTTGACGAAAGCTTTTGAAGCTTGTCGAACGGTGTCGAAAAAAAGTGTTGACATCAAGTTGAATACTTGATAAGATATAAACCTGCGCTGCTGATTGAGATTAATCGGCAAAGCAGCCAACAAGTTCCTTGAAAACTGAACAAATGGAACACGTCAATGTAACACAAGCAAACGTTGATACGTTAGCTTCTAAATGAGCAAGTCAAACCTTTTTGGAGAGTTTGATCCTGGCTCAGGACGAACGCTGGCGGCGTGCCTAATACATGCAAGTCGAGCGGACTTGAAGGAGTGCTTGCACTCCTGA
>NZ_ADHJ01000056.1:0-71314 GCF_000193415.1 Paenibacillus vortex V453 | reverse complement strand
AGAAGCGTTATTTGTGCTAATTGGCTTCTATTGTAAACGTAACGGACACCAGCGTCGCTATGAGGCCGAGATAAAAGGACATTTCCCATCAAATTGACTAAATAACGCCTCTCAGGTCCGTTAGAATTCAAAAAGCTACTTTTTCCATCCAATAGCGTCTCTCTAGTCCATTAGACAACCAGATAACCAACTCGCCCTATAGTTCTAAAACGAGCAGACTTATCAACGGTTACGGATATTCTGTAAACAACGGTTTTCGGATAAATAACGGTGATCGGGTACAGCAGCATATTCCATAAAAAATAGCGGTGTATGGATTTAATCCACACACCGCTATTTTGCGTACCCTTGCTCAGATTGAGCAGGCAAATTGCTCTAATCAAAGGATGTTGTCTGAACCAATAAACAGAGGGGCTCTAACGTCCGGCGGTTATTCCTATCATCCCTAAGTGGTTTGACATCCTATCCTGTAAGGGTGATCTACTCGTAACCGGATGAGTCGCCTTTTGACAATGCGCTATGCCTGTATCCGTATATAGCGTAGATGACGACACCGAGTCCGATCCATACAATGAACCCGATCCAGGTAATCCACTGCAGCGTGGTCAGCAGATAGAGACAGCTGGCAACAGCAATCAAAGGCAGCCAAGGCACAAACGGCACGCGGAAGGTGCGTTTTAGATCCGGATGTGTTTTGCGCAGCACAATGATGCCGAGCGAGACGGTAATGAAGGCAAAAAGCGTGCCGATGCTGGCCAAATCCGCCAGGTTGCCAAGGGGGACAAAGCCGGACAGCAGGGCGATGCTGATACCGGACACCCAGGTGCTGAATTCCGGCGACTTCGTTTTCGGATTGACCGAGCTCATCCGTTTCGGCAGGAGTCCGTCCCGGCCGAGTGCATACAGCAGTCGGGACTGTCCGAACATGACACCCATCAGCACAGTGGTGAGTCCAGCTATGGCCCCCAGCGAGATGAAATAGGACATCCAGTCCTGCTCGATGTAGAGCAGCGCAAAGGCAACCGGGTCTTTCACATTGAGCAGGTTGTATGGTACGAGTCCTGTCAGCACCGCGGTAACCGCAATATATAACACGGACACAATCAGCAGGGAACCCAGAATGCCGATCGGGAGGCTTTTCTGTGGATGCTTGACTTCTTCGGCTGCCGTTGCAATGACATCAAAACCCACGTAGGCGAGGAAGGCAATGGCCGCTCCCGTCATGACACCTTCCATGCCAAATGGCAGGAACGGCGTCCAGTTATCCGGTTCTACATAGAATATCCCCACGCCGATAAACAGCAGAATGACTGCAACTTTCAGATAAACCATGAAGGTGTTAAGCCTTGTCGATTCCTTGGCTCCGCGCGATACAATCCACGTGATCAGAAGCGCGATAAATATAGCGGGCACATCCACATAGGTACCGTTGGCCGGATTAAAGGCATTGGTTATCGCGGTTGGCAGATGTATCCCGAAGCCCGCGAGGATGCTCTGGACGTAACCAGACCAGCTGCTGGATACCAAAGCGCTGGCGAAGCCGTATTCCAGAAGCAGGTCCCAGCCCATCAGCCAGGCAAAACCTTCGCCAAAGGTTGAATAGCTGTACGTATATGCACTGCCCGCCACCGGTACGGTGGAGGCGAATTCTGCGTAGCAGAGTGCACAGAAGGCGCACACCAGCCCCGCCAGTAGGAACGAAACGATTAATCCCGGTCCGGCATGGGTTGCGGCGGTGACGCCGGTTAATACAAAAATTCCTGTTCCCACGATAGAACCCACGCCGAGGATGATAAGGTCCATGGCACTGAGTTGCTTTTTTAATGCGGAACGTACTTCCCCACCTTGCATATTAGGGATCGGCTTCTTGCGAAGCAGATTGTGTTTCAAGCTCATAAATGGAGTCTCCTAGATGTTTATTTAGATAGATTTCCCCGATGTGTGACCCATCCATTCGACATTATAAAGAAAAACGAATTTCTTTGAAAGGGGGAATGTCTCATCTGAAGGCTGTCCTCCCCTGATGGACACAAACGTGACATAATTCACGTTCAAGGTGATGAAGCTGCGTTACAATGAAGGTAAACGATAAATAGGAAACCAAGAGCTGCATCGGACATACGCAATAGAACGAATGCAGGAGAAATGAGGGAGAGACCATGGCCTACTACAAACCTGATCGTATCGCAGAAATTACCGTGGAGACCGGTGTAAAAAAAGCACGCAATTCCACCTTAAATGTTATGATACTCGGCTTTTTGGCAGGGGCATTCATTGCGCTCGGCTTTCTGCTGGATATCCGCGTTATCGCCGGAGCATCTCCGGCCTGGGGAGGGATTGCCGGTTTTATAGGTGCGGCGGTATTCCCGGTCGGGCTTATTCTGGTATTGCTTGCAGGCGGAGAACTGCTGACGGGCAACATGATGGCGGTGTCCTTGGCCAGATTCAAGCAGCGGATTTCCACCAAGGAACTGATCCGGAATTTAGCGCTTGTCACGGTAAGCAACTTGGCGGGGGCATTGTTTGTTGCCTATTTCTTTGGCCATGTGACCGGGCTGACAGGCAGCGGCGTATATCTGGAGAAGCTGGTTGATATGGCAGGTCATAAGCTGGACGACAGCTTCCTGCAGGCGTTCTTGTCCGGCATCGGGTGCAACTGGCTTGTTGCGCTTGCCGTATGGCTCTCCTACGGATCGGATCAGATGAGCGGCAAAATTCTGGGGATCTGGTTTCCGACCATGGCTTTTGTAGCCATCGGCTTTCAGCACGTGGTGGCAAATATGTTCCTGATCCCGGCAGCGATATTCGAAGGTTATTACAGCTGGGGTCAGTATTTCATGAACTTCGTTCCGGTATGGCTTGGCAATTTTGTGGGCGGCTCGCTGTTTGTGGCCGCTGCTTACGGGTCTGTTTACTTGAAGAATAGCAATAGGGCGGTGGAGGTATCCGGCATTCACCATGACGCCGCAGCCGTGACAACGACTCCTGCTGCTGGAAGTCCTCCTGAGGTTCATTCAGCACAGCAGGTATCATAATAAATTCAGTATCGATTGCAGAAAATCGCGGGCACCAAGGGAACGTCTACCATAAAAAGCAAATTCGCCATGCCGGTCTCGGGGGAGGAGACACGGCATGGCGAATTTTTTGGGAGTGGTCCATGATTTGGCAAGGAAGAGAAAGGGTCTGGGTTCCTCTTCGTTGCTCTTGATAGGAATATACCCGGCAGGGAGAAGCGTGAATCACCCTATTTAGAAAAAAATGTATGACTTTACTGGAACCCTGATGTTCTTTTAAGATAAGGGATAGGATGCAGCCGAGCAGAAGGGGGAAATGGACGAAATGACTCAAGATATGATTCAGCAGGAAAATGGCATATTTCCAGGGGTATGTCCGTTGGATTGTCCCGATACATGCGGCCTGCTGCTGCATAAAGAGAACGGGAAAATCGTCAAGGTTACCGGAGATCCCGACCATCCGGTTACGCAAGGAGCCATCTGCAATAAAGTCCGTAATATGGCACACCGGGTATACCATCCGGAGCGTGTGCTCTATCCGATGCGGAGGGTAGGCACCAAGGGAGAGGGAGCTTTCGAACGAATCAGCTGGGATAAAGCGCTTCAGGAGATTACCACGCGCTACAAGGGGCTGATCGAGGAACACGGCTCCGAGAGCATTTTGCCTTACAGCTTCTACGGCAATATGGGCATATTGAGCGTGGACGGCATAGACCGGAGATTCTTCAACAAGCTGGGCGCCAGTCGGCTGAAGCAGTCCATCTGCAATTCGGCAGGCAGTGAAGGCTGGAAGTCCGTCATGGGCTTTAACGGAGGCACCGTGCCTGAGGTCACGGTGCTGGCTGACGTCATTATCGTCTGGGGCGGCAACATCGTCAGCACCAATATGCACCAGGTGGTGCTCGCAGAGAAAGCGCGCAAGTCCGGTGCCAAGGTCATTGTCATTGATGTTCATAAAAATCAGACCGGGCAATGGGCGGATTGGTTCATTCCGCTGTTTCCGGGCACGGATGCGGCCCTGGCCGTCGGTATCATGCACATTATGTTTCGTGATGGCATGGTGAATGAGGAGTTCCTCCAGCACTATACCCTGGGTCATGAGGAGCTGCGCGAGCATGTGAGAACATACACGCCGGCGTATGTGTCTTCCATTACCGGCGTTTCGGCTGAGGATATCGAGAAGCTGGCTGAGTTGTATGGCCGAGCCCAGGTGTCTTATATCCACATCGGAAACGGACTTCAGCATCACGATAATGGCGGATTGACGGTACGCAGCATAGCGGCGCTTCCTGCCTTGACCGGACAATGGCTCAAGCGGGGCGGAGGTGCCTCCAAGTCGAATGGCGGCTATAACAGTATGGACAGCGATGCACTGGAGCGCCCGGATCTGAGACCGAATCCCGAGGCCCGAACCATCAACATGAACCGGATAGGCGAGGCGCTTGCGATGACCGAGCAGCCGATTAAGTCCGTGTTCGTTTATTGCAGCAATCCGCTCGTTGTCGCTCCAGATACGGAGCGGGTGCGCGAAGGTTTTGCACGGGAAGATCTGTTTACCGTTGTACATGACCTGTTTATGACGGACACAGCGAAATATGCAGATATCGTGCTACCGGCAACCTCTTCATTTGAGAATACGGATCTGTTCAGTTCCTATTGGCATCAGTACATCCAGCTTCAGGAGCCGGTCATTCCGGCGCTTGGGGAGAGCAAGAGCAATGTGGAGCTGTTCTCGTTGCTGGGACGGGCCATGGGTTTCAATGAGCCTGCTTTCTATGAGACAGAAGAAGAGATGATTGCAAGGGCGCTCGACTATCCGGACAACCCTTATCTGAACGGCGTTACCTTGGACAAGCTGAAAGCGCACCGCCACGTGAAGCTCGACATGACCCCGCTGGAGACGTATCTGGACCGTCTGCCGACGCCTTCCGGCCGGATTGAGCTGTATTCGGCACAGCTGGAAGCAGCCGGTCTTCCGCCTCTTCCGACTTACGTGCCATTGAAGGAAGGATATGATGGCGTGAGGCGAGGCCGCGGGCATCAATATCCGCTGATGTTCATCTCCCCGCCGAATCACAATTTCCTGAATTCAACCTTTGCGAATGTGGAGAAACATCAGAAGCTGGAGAAGGAGCCCGCACTGCAGATCCATCCGGAGGATGCAGCGGAGCGCGGGTTACACGATGGAGATATGGTTACGGTATATAATGACCGCGGAACCTATGAGGTCCGGGCGAAGGTAACGGATAAAATGCTGCCGGGCACCGTGGTCAGTCAAGGCTTGTGGTGGGAAGGCGAAGGCCGGAAGCAGCGTGCTAACGCCCTTACGCCGGACAGGCTGTCCGACATGGGCGAAGGGGCCACCTTTTTCTCGACGGTAGTCGAGGTCAGGGCTAAAGAGAAGGGTATCTAAAAGATGAATACGAGACTGTCTTGAAGGTCTATATGACCTGAAGGCAGTCTTTTTTTATAGATAAGAAAGTGGGGGGCTGAAAGTGATAACACATTCCGGTGGAAGTATAAAAAATCGGGGTTTTGTTATATAGCTTGAATAAATTTCCATAGGTAGAATGGTACTAAGTCAATTGCAAGCGGTTTCGGAATGGCAGAAATTCAGAGACCCGGCATGCGTTTAGATCAATTCGTAACGGGAGGATAAATATGCCGCAAGCTACTGCAGAACAGCAATCACCCATTTCCCGGCAGCCCAAAGTTCACAGTAAAAGTTTCCTCAGACGCTTGATGAAGCAATGGGATGTTCAGCTCATGGTGTTACCCGGGGTCATTTTGGTTTTCATTTTTGCCTATATGCCCATGTATGGCGTAATAACCGGTTTTATGGATTATAACCTGTTCACCGGATCAAGGATTTGGGATAACCCGTGGGTCGGTTTTAAGCATTTCGAAGCCTTTTTTGCCGCCCCCGAGTTTGAGAGAATTTTGCGCAACACGATTGTCATCAGCCTGTTGAAGTTCGTTATCGGATTTCCGGCACCGATCATACTGGCGCTTTTACTGAACGAAGTTCGCCATATGTTGTTCAAAAGAGTGATTCAAACGATCACGTATCTGCCCTATTTCTTATCGTGGGTCATCGTTGCGGGGTTTGCCACCGCCTTGCTATCCACGGAAAATGGAAGCATCAATATTTTGCTGGAGCGCATAGGGGCCATTGATGAACCGATCAATTTTCTCTCGTTGAAAGAATATTTCTGGTCGATCCTCATTTCGGCCAACGTATGGAAGGATATCGGATTTAACTCGATTGTATTCCTGGCTGCGATTGCAAGCATTGATCCTGCTCTGTACGAGGCTGCAGATATCGACGGGGCAAGCAAGGCGAAGCAGGTCTACTTGATTACGCTTCCCTCGATTATGCCGGTAGTCATTATCTTTATGATTCTTGCCATCGGCAACTTGCTCAACGCAGGTTTTGAGGACATCTTGCTCCTGGCATCCAATCCTGTGCTAAGGCCGGTATCTGATGTGATTGATACGTATGTCTATCGGGTAGGCTTGGGGTCACATCGCTATTCTTATGCGGTTGCTATCGGATTGTTCAAGGCAATCATCAGTGTAGGACTGCTAACGATCGCGAACTATCTGGCTCGAAGATCTGGTAACAGCTTATGGTAAGAATCAGCAGCCCTCAGGAGGTACGGCATGTTAAAAAGAATTAGCTTTGGCGACAAGGTCATGCTCATTGTGGTATACGCGTTGCTCAGTCTACTCGCCTTCACGGCACTCTATCCGTTCTGGAATGCGGTGGCTGTTTCTTTCAATGTAGGTGTGGATACCGCCAAGGGAGGGGTCACCTTCTGGCCACGAGAATTCACACTCGAAAACTACAAAATCATACTGCAAGATGAAAGACTGCTTAACGGGTTTCTCGTATCCATAGGCCGTACCGTAATCGGAACCGCAACCTCCATCTTCATGACAGCGCTCCTTGCCTTCGGGATGACTCGATCCTATCTGATCGGACGGAGCTATTATATGGTGTTCTTTATATTCACGCTTTACTTTGGCGGAGGATTGATTCCAACCTATCTCTTGATCCGTTCACTGGGTATGATGGACAGCTTTCTGGTGTTTATTATTCCATCGCTTATCAGCGTCTGGAATATGATTATATTCCGAACCTTCTTTAAGGGCCTTCCCGTTGGCTTGGAAGAATCGGCCAATATTGATGGCTGCAGCAATTGGGGTATATTCTTCCGGATTATTCTTCCATTGTCCGGGCCGGTTATCGCCACGCTGTCCTTGTTGACCGCCGTTGGCCATTGGAACGACTGGTTCCTGCCAAGCTATCTACATCACTAGCGATACTTTGCTGCCCATTCAGACGATATTGAGACAGACCTTGAATGCCAATATTGTATCCGGTTCAAGCACCGTGCTCGACAGCGCTTCGGTTGCTCTTCTGGATCAAGCAAGGCAAATTACTTCGAAGTCGCTTACGATGGCGATGATGATTGTTGTGACCTTGCCGATCATTTTGGTCTATCCTTTTGTGCAGAAATATTTTGTCAAAGGCGTGCTGGTAGGCTCGTTGAAAGAGTAGGTGGCCGAACGGTTTAAGGCGAACAGCTTTGAACATATATATTCTTGGAAATGAGAGGGGTTAGGTATATGAGAAAGACGAAAAAGCCATTGCTCGTAATGGTATCGCTTCTGTTGGTCATGGTTACTGTTCTTGCCGGATGCGGGAGTAAAAAAGAAGCCGCACCGCCGGCGACACCGCCTGCAACAACCAATGAGGGGAATAAAGAGACTGACCCTCCAGCAGAGGGGGATGGAGGTAAATGGGTGCTTGGCGAGAAGCCGCTGGAATTCTCAGCTTATGCACACTATGGAAACACAGACTTCCCTAAATGGGAAAGCACGCCTATCGGCAAATATTTGAGCGAAGAAAAGCAAGTTAAGCTCAATATGATAGCGGCTGCCGGAGCACATACGCAAAAGCTGAGCGCGATGATGGCATCAGACGATTTGCCTGACATGATCTGGGCAGACCGTGAGGATCAGGATATGGAGAGACTTCGTAAAGAAGGAAAGCTGGTAGCCTATGATGAATATCTGGATAAGTATCCCAACCTGAAAACGTGGATGGGCGATCTGGACCTGCTTCGTGCTGAAGACGGCAAGCTGTACAGGTTTCCTAACTGGTACTCATCCAATCCTTACGGAAACGCAGGTTATGTAATTAACAAGAAAATTTACGAAGAGCTGGGCAAGCCGCCACTCGAAACCACAGATGATTTATATAACTACCTGGTAAAGGTTAAAGAAAAGTATGGCAGCGAGATTGTTCCGTTCGAGCCGCATCGCGCACAGGATCGACAAGGACTGGGTGTGTTATATACGGCTTTCGGAGAGGGAGCAAGCTACACCAACCTTAACGCTAATTTGTTAGCGGTTCCAAAGGATGGCAAGCTGACGTCGCTACTCATGGATCCGGTATTCCGTGAGGCTCAGAAATATATCGCTAAACTTTACAGAGAGAAACTCATTTCACAAGATGCCTTTAACCAAACGGAAGATCAAGTGCTGGAGAAAGTCATGACAGGCCGAGTCGCTGTGTTTGCCGGAGCCAGTCCGACAGATATGGCAGGAGAAGCACAGCCGGAGTTAATTAAGAAGGATCCGGACAGCGGGTATTTCATGATCTGGCCTATTCATAAGCCCGGTCTGGATAAGAACAAGATTTATCCAGGGACCTACACAAGCTTTGGATGGAATGCTGCATATATTACAACGGCTGCCGAAGACCCTGAAGCGATCTTTGCATTTCTTGACTGGTATACAGGTCCGGAAGGAATGAACGTGCAATTCTTCGGTCCTGAGGGTAAGAACTGGAAAGGCTTTGATGAGCAGGGTCAGCCGAATTTCACCGAGACTTATAATCCCGAAGAAGTAGCCAAAATTCAATCCGAAAATTCTCCGGTTATGTTTGTAGGGAATACGAGTTATATTGACCCTTCCAAATATAAATATATGAAGGATCTTCCGTTCGAAGAGCAGGATTGGAGAACACGTTACCAACAAACGATTACTTGGCCAACTCAATTAAACGTTACGGAATTTTCCGGTATTGAACCATCCCCGGATTCCGATGAAGGCATTATAAAAACATCTGTAAATGAATTGTTCCTCGAAATTTATGCCAAATCCGTAATGGCTAAGAGTGACGAAGAGGTAGATAAAATTCTTGACCAAGGGAACAAGGATTTGATGGATCTGGGTTACCAGCAGCTTCTTGATTACCGTACAGCCAATTGGCAGGAGAACTTGGCGAAGAGAAAATAATTAATTACAGCGTTATTACAGGGAAGCCTCCCAAAGAATCCACCAGATTCTTTGGGATATCTCTGTTTTATAATCAAATAGTCTTTTGCGCGTATGTGTAAGTAGAGGTGTATCTACCATTATGGAGGGGTTCCATGTACAAGGTGCTGCTTGTGGATGATGAAGAACTGGATCTTGAAGGAATGAGAAGATTCATTCCTTGGTCTGATTTGGACATGGAGTTAGTGGGGAGCGTTAATAATGCATTGTCGGCATGCGAAATAATAAAGAACCAGGAAGTTGATATATTGGTCAGCGACGTCAATATGCCCTATATGTCCGGGCTCGAGCTTGCTCGGATTGCGATTGAGCATAAACCTAACATTCGGATCATATTCGTCAGCGGATATCAGGAATTTAGCTATGTACAGCAAGCACTCTTATTGAAAGCGTATAGCTATGTTCTGAAGCCCATGAACGATCGGGAACTGGTTGCTTCATTAATCAAGGTAAAACGGGATTTGGATGAGGAGATCAAGCAGCGCGAGGTGGAGATGGCTTATCAGGAGATGATCCCCATTGTCAAAAGTGACTTTCTCATACGCCTGCTTGAACGGGAAGAATCAGAGGAATTATTGACACAGATGAGTATTTCTTATGAGTTCGACCAGTTGAAGTGGCCGATCCGCGTCGCCGTTATGGAACTGGATAATCTGTCTTGGCGCCAAACGGGGAGTCTTTTTTCAAAGAGGGAACTGGCAAGAATATTTCTGCAGCGTATCCAGGAGGCGATTACAGATGGCGGCATGCTTCCATACTGCAAGCTGTCCTCGCAGCGGGTAGCGATCCTGCTTGAGGACGTAAGCGCCACCCATACGATACGTACCTTGACGGATAACGTTCAGTTGCATTTGACGACATCCCTGACAACGGGTATTGGGGAACCCGTACACAACTTGAATCAGCTTCAGCTGTCCTACAGGCAAGCGGTGGAAGCTGTGGAGGCCAAGATGTTTCTTGGCAAGGGAAGTATGATCAAGTATGAAGATGTCAGTGCGGAGCCAGGCATGCTCGATGCGCGGATGCTAGATGAGCGCATGAATGTCCTCCTAAAAGCGATGGAGAAATATGAGCTGGTTCAAATTTGTGATGAACTGGAGAAGTTATTTGGTTCTATAAGGAATCTGCGCTCCCGCTTTACCGTGCATAATATGTCGAATTATATTATCTGGAAGCTCGAACAATATTTAAGCAGTCGAAATGAAGATTTGTTTGACCTGTTGGGCATGGAGATCCATCACCTGGATATTTTGATGCAATTCGAAACCGTCAGTGATATTCGTTCCTGGTTTATACAGCACATATTCGGAATTTCCGAAAGATTATATGAGAAATCCAATTCTAAGGATGGTAAATTCATTCGCAGTGTTATCCAATTGATGAGAGAGCGGATGAGTGAGAATATAACGATCAAGGATATTGCGCAGCATTTTTGTTTTTCGCCGAGCCATGTCGGGTTCCTGATTAAAGAGAGGTCAGGAAATACGTTCAATGAACTGCTTGTCCAACTGCGTATGGAAAAAGCATGCGAATTGCTGAAACAGCCGGGTCTCAAGGTCTATGAAGTCGCCGATCAGGTAGGATATCGCTATCTTCCTTATTTCAGCCGGCAGTTCAAAGAGAAATTCGCGATGACACCCATGGAATTTCGAAAGAGAGAATTGGGATGAATACTCGCTGGACCACATCATCCAGAATAAACGGTAAGAAGCTGGGGTATATACCCATCGGTTACAAGCTCATGCTGACCTTTACGATATTTATATTGCTGTTGGTTTTCGTGAACTTTTATATTTCACACTCGATGTACGATGACACCATGCGCAAACAGAGCCGGGTCAACATCCAGGGGACGCTCAATCAGATCCGGGATAATGTGGCCTATAAAGTGGATGATATCGTCCAGACCTCAGCGACATTGTACGATGATCCTGCCTTCATTCAGAGTGTCCTCAGGAATTTATCAGGCGCTGATAATCATATCCGCATGAACAATGTCATTCTCCCGAAGCTGGAGAGCGCTGCGAAGGCGGTTGGCCTTAATTTAAGGCTATCCGTCTATTTTCATAATCAAACGGTGTACGAGAGATATAGAGATTGGGATAATGCCAATAATCAAGATTTCAACGAACAAAGCTGGGATATGTACCATATGACTCGAATTTCGAATGAGTTTTGGTATTTCACGCTGCCGGAAGAGAAGTATAATTCAACGATGACGTGGAGGCAGGTAGAAGAGGATGAGCGGGATGGGCGGATTTCGCTGATTCGGCGCATCGTGGATATGAATAATCCGCTCGATATTCAAGAAGTGGGAATCATGAGGTTCAGTGTTCGCTTGTCGCAGCTGTTCGACAGTGTGGATTACACGAAGCTTGGCGACGGAAGTGTGTTATCGGTGCTGGATCCTTTTGGGAATGTGGTGTTTACTTCCGGATCAATGGTTGAAGACCCTGACCATACCAGCGACAAGGTAAATCCGTATGCCGTTATAGCACCCAACGATAAGAAGAATTATTTGGTGATTGAAGAAGATTTGCCGCAGAAGAACTGGAAGATTGTTGCGCAGGTTCCGCTTAACATCATTGAACAGGAAGCGAAGAGAGTACGAACCGTATTAATAGTAATCTGTATCATGTGCATCGTGTTGTTTACATATACAGGGTATGTGATATCCCGATCTTTCTCTAAGCGAATCCAGAAGCTTGTAGGGGTACTCAATGCATTTCGGGAAGGGGAGCTGCATAAACGGATCGCTTATCGGGGCAAAGGGGAGTTCCCGCAAATTGCGAATGCCTTGAATGCAATGGGCGAGGATATCGAGGCGTTAATCAATAAAGTGTATCTAACCCAGCTTCAAAAGAAGGAAGCAGAGCTTGAAATGCTGCAATCGCAGATTAATCCCCACTTCTTATACAATACGCTATCCTCCATTAATCAACTTGCGAAATTCGGCGAGACGGAGAAACTGCAGAATATGGTTGTGCAGTTGGCACAATTTTATCGGCTTACACTAAATTCGGGAAGAATATTAATACCCATTGCATTAGAGATTGAGCAGGCCAATGCGTATCTGGATATCCAAAAGGTAAAATACGGACAGCGCATGGAAGTCAATTTTGATGTGGATACAAGTATATGGCCTTACGAAACCATTAAACTGATTCTGCAGCCCTTTATCGAGAATGTGCTGAAGCATGCGTGGAGCGGGGATCGCATTCATATTCGGATTGTCGTCAAAAAGGAAGGGGATGCGATTCTCTATCGGATCATCGACGATGGTCTCGGCATGAAGCAGGGGAGAATCGAGGAAATATTCGTATCCCCGGGATAACAACCATTACGGGCTGCGGCATCCGCAATATCGACCAGCGGGTGAAGCTGCATTACGGGAGCGAGTACGGCGTGTCTATACTTCAGCAAAGTGGGAATCGGAACTTCGGTTCAAATACGCATACCGGCAAGAGCCAGAAATGCAAACCCCGATAAGAGAGGAGGGTAGACGGGGCCCCAAACTATAGCTCTGCCTAGGGAAGAGGGATCCGTTCAGTTTAGTTTCATGTTCGCTGTCAAGGTAAAGCGTCAATGAGTGTGCTTGCTAAAAACATAGGCCTCAAGCGATACTAGGATTTGGGCGAAGAAATGACAAGCAATGTAAATTTCACAGGATGATATGATAAGTAAAAGACGTTGTCTTTCTCTTTTCTATTAGAAGAACCATAGAAGCCCGCAAGGGCTTTTCTTTTTGATTATATATGCTTATGCCGATTATACTGCTGCGAGGCTGCTGGGAGATAATAAACATGAAATGGTTGGAGCAGTACCCTAAGGAAGTTAAAGGTTTTCTTGTAGCAAGTCTCGTTGCCTCTGCAGGCGGCTCCTTGATGTGGCCGCTGACAACGATGTATGTATTTGATGAGCTGGGACGCAGCATGCAGGATGCCGGCTTTGTCATTCTGATTCAATCGATGGGGGGAATTGCGGGCCAGCTCCTGGGCGGGGCCATGTATCACCGAATTGGGGTGAAGAAACTCATCGTGGGCTCCCTGCTGCTGAATGCGCTGGGGTTGTTTACTCTTCCGTTCATTAACGGACTATGGGGCCTCTTCATCGCGATGATGGGATTCATCGGGTTCTGCAACGCAGTATCCATGCCGGCCATTCAGGCCTTTATCGGATTCCGGTTTGCCGATCGACGGGGTGAGCTGTTCAATGTCATCTATGTTGCTAACAATATCGGTGTAGCGCTAGGTACGGCCATGAGTGGATTTTTGGCAGAGATATCCTATCATTTAAGTTTTGTCTTAAACGGAGTCACTTCCTTCGGGTTTGCGATTTTCTTCCTGTCCTATCTGACGAAGCTGGACGGACCCGGCGTACCGGATCAGTCCCATCACCCGCAGCCCAAAACTCCGCTTCCCGCAGGCCCCGGTGCTTGGGCATTGCTGGGAAACACCCGAATTTATCTCTTCATGGGTTTGGGCTCTCTGTTTCTGTGGTTCGGGAATTCGATCTGGAATACGGGCGTCTCTCCCTTCATCATCTCAGAGGGGATGTCCAAGACAGCCTATGGTTATTTATGGACCCTTAATGGCATATTGATCTTTGCTGCACAGCCGCTGACCAATGCAATCAAGCGCTGGTTTGCCCGGACGGAGAGCAGCCAGATGACGGTGAGCGCACTGTTCTACCTGTCTGCTTACCTCGTTATTGTGGCGATGCACAGCTATCCGGGTATGGTGCTTGCGATGGTGCTGGCTACACTCGGCGAAATGCTCATCTCACCTGCTATACCGGCCTTTATCTCGGAGCGGGCAGGTCATGCAGCACCGTTCTATATCGGCGTTACAGGCGGTATGGGAGCTGTCGGACGGGTGATAGGTCCTTATGCTATGGGAACGATGTATGATGGCGGGGGATTGACGCCAGTGGCGTGGCTGGCAGCAGGCGTTGCGGTGTTGTCCTGCTTATCCTTCATGGTGCATGCACGGCTTAGCAAGAACAGCTCGCTGAATCATAACCTCCACGACAAGAATGCAAGACAAGCTGACGCTTCCAGCCCTCACTAAGAAAAATAACATGGAATGTTATAAAGCAGCAGGCATGCTTCCGGCCGGCTGCTTTTTCTTATGGGGTCGAAGCTCACAGCGCTTGTCAAAAAATAGACTCATAAAAAAATAAAAAGGATATTGAAATCGCTCTCAAGGGAAGCTATAATGAACTTGTCGAAACGTTTCAAAATAGAATGCGTTTTTTGAAGTTATCAAGCAATCAAGCAGATTATTATGAATACACAAAAGCATGTTTATACCTAAAATAAGCATGGAAAGGTGCTTTATAGGGGGAATGAAGAGACATTAGGATTATAGATTTGTACTTTATCCGGCGTCTTTATTTTTTCGAATAAAATCGAAACGTTTCGAAGTAAGTGCTTTCAATTTAAGTTCGGTATTACGTTTTGCATGCTGGTAAACATTAAAAACGGGGTGAATGTAGAATGAGAAAAAAATCATTATTATGGACGTTGGCAGCAATGCTGATGTTCTCGGTTGTTTTAGCTGGATGTTCTGGTGGGTCTGAAGATGCCAAGGAAGGCGGCGAAGGCAAGAAAGAACTGAAAGTTTGGTTGATGGGTGACACAACAGACGAAACCTTAATTAAGGAATATGAAGAGAAAAATCCAGGCGTTAAGGTGAGCGTTCAATTGATCCCTTGGGGCAGTGCACATGACAAGCTGCTTACAGCGGTTGCATCGAAGAGTGGTCCTGATGTCGTGCAAATGGGAACCACCTGGATTCCAGAGTTTGCCCAGGCTGGAGCTTTGCTCGATCTGACGCCGTATCTTGAGCAGTATCCTAGCCTGAAACAAGAGAACTATTTTGACGGTGCTATCCAAACCATGAGTTATGATGACAAGGTTGTCAGTATCCCGTGGTACGTGGAGACACGCGTATTGTTCTATCGCACAGACATTCTGGCCGAAGTCGGCTACCCGGAAGGTCCTAAGACTTGGGATGAAATGAAGGATGCCGGTGAGAAGCTGGCAGCTAGAGGAAACGGCAATTACGCTATTACCATTGATGCCAAAGACATGAACTACCTGTCCATGTTTGCCTGGCAGAATGGAAGCGACATGATTGACGAGAACCGGAAGCCTCATTTTAACGAACCGGAATTTATGGGAGCCATGGAATACCTGAAGAGCTTCTACGATACCGGAATGACGCCGCTTGCGAGCGATTTGGATCTGTTTGCCGCATTTAAAGACGGACAATTCCCGATGTTTATCAGCGGTCCTTGGATGATTCAAGGTGTTAAAGACAAAGCGCCTGAGATTGAAGGTAAATGGGCAACAACAACACTTCCGGCTAAAGAAAACAATGCATCGTTCCTCGGTGGAGCGAACATGTCGGTATTCAACACAACCAAAAATGCAGAGGAAGCCGTTAAATTCATCTCTTTCATGAGTGAAAAAGAATCGCAGCTGACCAACTACGATGTAGCTAAAAACCTGCCTGCTGTTAAGAGTGCATGGGAAGATCAACGCTTTGAAGATCCGATTTTTGCTACCTTTGGAAAGCAGCTCGAAAACGCTAAACCTGTTCCGTTCATTAAGGAGTGGGATGCGATCTCCAAGGAAGCAATTGCAGCTTTTGAGAAAATTACCGTTGGTGGAGCTGACATCAAAACAGAAATGGATCTTCTGAATCAAAAAGCTACCGAAATGCTAAACAAAAAATAAGAGTGCGTCTTAAACGCAGCCCGGCTTGTTTCATCGAAGGATGAAACAAGCCTGACTGCTTCAAACGTACGTTATTCTTATATTGAGAAACCCACACTTGCAGGAGGTGAATGACATTGCAGAACTTTATCAAGCGCTTTAACCATTATAAGTATCCTTATATGTTTATTGCGCCCGCACTGGTGCTGCTTCTGACGTTCTCAATCATTCCGATCATCATTGCGCTAGTCATCAGTTTCACGGATATTGACCTTGCCGGCCTCGCGAATTATTCAAACATTGAAGGCGTTGGCTTTGATAATTTTATCAATGTATTTAAAGATCCGGTCTTTCTGAAATCCATGTTTAACACCATGTTCTATGTTATTATCGGAGTTCCGCTTGTCGTAATGCTTGCCATGGGCGCTGCCCTGCTGCTTAACTATGGCACGGGATTGTTGTTTAAGACATTCCGCGTCGTGTATTATATGCCTTCCATTACGAATATTGTGGCGGTCGCGGTTGTTTGGGGTTACTTGTATAACAGCCATTACGGCCTCTTTAACCATATATTGTCCTGGTTCGGAGTGCCGGCTCAGCAGTGGCTGACAGATCCGGCACTAGCCAAGCTATCGCTGATTCTTCTGGCCGTTTGGAAATCCATCGGACTTAACATGATCATTTTCCTGGCTGCGCTGCAGGGGATTCCGCGCTCCTATTATGAAGCGGCGGAGATTGATGGTGCAAGCAAATGGAAGAAGCTCCTGTACATTACGGTACCACTGCTTAGCTTCGCGACCTTCTTTGTCACCATTACGACATTGATCGGCTGGATTCAATTCTTCGAAGAGCCGCTGGTTATGACCAAGGGTGGCCCGCTCAACTCCACGATGTCGATGGCTCTCTTTATCTATAACAATGGCTTCCAGCTTAGCAATTTTGGCTATGCGGCCGCAGGATCGTTTGTACTCTTCATCATCATTATTGCTGTAACGGTCTTGCAATTCGCAGTCAAGAGAAAAGATGTCGAATATTAAGGCTCAGGTTCAAGCGACCATCCCGTATCGTAACTGAAGGAGGCTTTAGAGTATGGCAGCTAAAAGAATTGAGAAAACAGTCATGACGGTGCTGCTCATTGCAGGAGGACTGCTCATGATGATTCCGTTTATCTGGATGATCACGTCCTCGTTCAAGCCGGAAAATGAATTTACAGCGGTTCCGCCAACGTTATTACCAAAAGAATTTACAATTAAGAATTATGTGGACTTATTTACGAAGCTGGACTTTATTGTATATTTGAAAAATACACTTATCATTGTGTTCTGGTCTTTTGTCGGTCTGTTCCTTAATGCGCTTGCAGGATATGCATTCGCCAAATACGAATTCCCTGGCAATAAAAAGCTGTTCTATCTCGTGCTTGCCACGATGATGATTCCAGGGCAGGTTACCATGATTCCAGTATATCTGCTGATCAATGCAATGGGCTTGACCAACACGATGGCAGGTATTGTGCTGCCGGGCTTGGTTGGCGCTTTCGGTATTTTTCTATTCCGTCAGTTTATGTCCACCATTCCAACGGATTTAATCGAGGCATCAAGGCTTGATGGAGCAGGGGAGCTGCGTATCTTCTTCCAGCTGATCGTTCCGATCACAAAGCCTGTATTCGCGGTACAGGGAATCTTGGCGTTCATTGGAGCCTGGAACAGCTTCCTGTGGCCTCTCATTATGGCAAACGACCAGAAGCTCTACACGCTTTCGGTTGGTTTGCAGCTTCTGAAAGGACAGCATGGATCTGACTTCGGTCTGCAGATGGCAGGCGCGGCATTCATGGTCGTTCCAATTATTATCGTATTTTCTTTCTTCCAAAAACACATTATTGAAGGATATACGATCTCCGGTATGAAATAAGTTAAATAGAGTTTTTTATGTACTAGAAGGGGCGTAAGGAAATGGCAACGATTAAGGATGTGGCAAAGCTCGCCGGGGTTGCGTTGTCAACCGCTTCCTATGCACTAAGCGGCGATAGCAGGGTGAGTTCCAAGACAAGATCCAAAGTGCTCGATGCAGCAAGACAATTGAATTATCGGAAGAACGGATTCGCCATGGATTTGAAGCGGAGTCGTACCAAGACCATCGCGCTTATTCTGACGGATCTGTCCGGCCCTTATTATTCTGAACTGATTCGAAGTGTGCAGGAAGTGGCATTAACCAACGGTTATGATCTGATTGCTTGCAGCTCGATGGGCGGAAGAGATTCGACGGCGGTTAAATTTCTGCGCGAGAAGAGGGCGGACGGAGCCATCATTCTGGCACCCAATATTCGTGATGAAGTTCTGGTTGAGACCTCCGGTCCCCAATTTCCGATCGTTGTGATGGATCGTCAGTTGTCCAGTGATTATTTGCTTAACGTGCTGGTTGACGGAGAGCAGGGAGGATATACGGCTACCCGTTATCTGCTGGAGAATGGACACAAACATGTAGCCTATATCAGTGGTTCTTCTGATTCTTATGATAACCATTTACGTTACAAAGGGTATTTGCGAGCACTTGCGGAGGCTGGGCTGGAGGAACAGTCGAAATGGCGTCTCAGCGGCAATTTTGTGCGCGAGGGCGGTTATAATGCCACCAAAATGTTGATTATGCAGGGATCGCTCCCATCGGCTGTGTTTTACGGCAATGACGAAATGGCCATCGGTGGATTGAAGGCATTTGAGGAATGCGGGATATCGGTACCGAATGACATCTCTGTCATCGGATATGATGACATCCAATTAGCCGAATACGTAAATCCGCCGTTAACGACCATAAGACAGCCCAAGAGTGAAGCGGGGTCGCTTGCAGCCCATTTGCTGTTTCAAGCATTGGCCGGTGAATCGGTGAAGCAGTCTTACATGCTGACTACAGATATGATGGAACGTGCATCGGTAGGAAAGGGTAAAGCAGGGAATTAAGGTGCCGGATCGGAGATGAGGAACTTGGCGTGGATCACATGTGATTTTTATTCGGAAACACTGCAGCTGTCCACCAGCATGGAGGTGTTTCTACCCCAAGGCAGCTTAATGCCACTCCGTTCTTCTTCGAAGCTGCCGGTGCTTTATTTGCTTCACGGACGAGGGGCAGATCATACCGAATGGATGCGCAGGTCATCCATCGAGCGATATGCCGAGAGCAAAGGCCTCGCACTCGTGATGCCGGGATTCGGGCGCAGCTATTACATGGATATGGCGAATGGGCTGCCATACTTCACCTATCTCAGCGAAGAGCTTCCCAAGCTTGTTCGGACGTTCTTTCCGGTGTCTGGCCGAAGAGAAGATACCTTTGTCGCTGGAATCTCCATGGGTGGGTATGGTGCATTTAAGCTGGCGCTTAGCTATCCGGAGCGTTATGCGGCTGGTGCAAGCTTGTCGGGCGGGCTGGATCTTGCCAGCCGCGCAGCAGGAGCGGGCTTTCAGGAGTCGGAGATCCGCACGATCTTCGGCCGTGTGGAGAACGTGCGGGGGAGCCGGGATGATTTGCTCTTCTTAGCTGCAGAGTTTGCCGCATACACCGGAAACAAACCGATGCTGTATCAATGCTGCGGAACCGAAGATTTTTTGTATAAGGACAATCAAACCTTTAGACGATATGCGGACAGCCTGGGAATTCATATCACATACGAAGAAGAGCCGGGTGGACATGAATGGGGATATTGGGACAACAAAATTCAGCGGGTGCTGGATTGGCTGCCCCTGCCCTGAATTTTCTGTTCAAATTCATTGAAACGTTTCGAATTTATAGAGATATATGATGTGATTTATTCAATCTAAAGTCTGTTCATAATTAGCATTAAGACCTTATATAATCTATATTTTAATGGCTTAAAACGACTGTGTTTGATAAAATCAAAACGTTTCGAATTTATGTAGAATGGAATGTTGCAAAGACAAAGGAGGATGGGAAATGGCAGATCAACAACTGATTTCTCTGGTAGATCAGATGACGCTGGAGGAAAAAATCGCGCAGCTTCTACAACTGGCCGTCCCTTTTTTCGAAGGAACTCAGGAATCCGGACAGATTACAGGTCCTATGGAGTCGCTCGGCATAACGGATGCCATTGTAAGTAATGCAGGCTCCGTGTTGGGTTTAGCGGGTGCAGAGGCAGTTATCGCTGTTCAGGAAGCGCATATGCGCAAAAATAGGCTGGGCATTCCGCTGCTGATCATGGCCGATATCGTGCATGGGTTCAAGACCATCTTTCCGGTGCCGCTGGCAATGGGAAGTTCGTGGGATCCGAGTCTTGCCGAGCGGAGTGCGGAGATCGCTGCACGTGAGGCCGCGGTATCCGGTCTTCACGTGACCTTTGCGCCAATGGTGGACCTGGTTCGCGATCCCCGTTGGGGACGCGTAATGGAGTCGACCGGCGAAGATCCCTATTTGAACAGTGAATTTGCGCGAGCTTTTGTCAGGGGGTTTCAGGGTGACGACCTGAGCGGCGACCTGAACCGGCTTGCAGCTTGCGTGAAGCATTTCGCTGCCTACGGAGCAGGCGAAGGTGGCCGTGATTACAACACGGTGGACATGTCCGAGCGTCAGCTGCGGGAATATTACTTGCCTGGATACAAGGCGGCGCTGGATGAGGGCGTCGAGATGGTCATGACCGCCTTCAATACCGTGGATGGAATCCCGGCTACCGGCAATAAAAGGCTGATGCGCGATTTGCTGCGAAGCGAATGGGGCTTCGCTGGTGTACTGATTTCCGACTGGGGAGCGGTCAAAGAGATGATTCCCCATGGCATTGCGGAGGATGAAGATGAAGCGGCACTGAAGGCCATGGAAGCTGGCGTGGACATTGAGATGATGACTTCCAGTTATGTTCATCATTTACCGGCACTGGTCCGAGAGGGACGGGTGGATGAGTCTCTGATTGATGAGGCCGTGCTGCGCATTCTAACTTTGAAAAAGCGCCTCGGACTGTTTGAGCGTCCTACGAGGGGAGCTGATCCGCAGGCTGAGCGGGAAATCGTATTCTGCGATGAGCATCGTCAGGCAGCACGGGAAGCAGCGGCTAAATCCTGCGTGCTCCTGAAGAATGAAGCTCTGCTGCCGCTGCAAGCGGAGCAGCGTGTTGCATTGATCGGCCCTTTTGCTGCAAGCGGCGATATTCTCGGCCCATGGTCGTGGACGGGCTCCAAGGAAGATGCAGTGACGATGGAGCAGGGCCTTCGCTCCAAGCTGCCATCTGGTCAGCTAACGGTAGCCGAGGGCTGCGGTGTGAGCACAATGACCGGACGGCAATTGGAAGAAGCCATGAAGGCTGCGATGGAAGCCGACGTTATCGTGCTTGCGCTGGGGGAGGATTCCGAGATGAGCGGAGAAGCGGGCAGCCGCGCCCTCATTACATTGCCACAGCCGCAGCTACAGCTGATTCAGCACCTCAAAACGCTGCAGAAGCCGATGGTTGCCGTCTTGTTCAACGGCCGCCCGCTGGATCTGCACGGTGTGCTGGATGAGGCAGATGCAGTACTGGAAGCCTGGTTCCCGGGAACTGAAGGCGGAGCAGCTGTAGCTGCACTGCTTACAGGCGAAGTGAATCCTTCCGGCCGTCTCAGCATGTCGTTTCCATATTCCGTTGGACAAGTACCCGTATATTATAACCATTTCAACACCGGGCGTCCGAAGGATGCGCCAGACGCGCAGGAGCGCTATGTATCGCAATATTTGGACATTCCGAATGAGCCGCTGCTTCCGTTTGGCTTCGGTCTAAGCTATACCGATTTCAAATATGGGGACATGACGCTGTCAACGGATGAAATATCGCCGGATGAATCTCTGGAGGTCACGGTTTCGGTTACGAATACCGGAGACATGGCCGGCGCAGAGGTAGTACAGCTGTATATTCGTGATCGATCCGGCGAAGTTGTCAGACCGGTCAAGGAACTGAAGGCTTTCCGCAAGGTACAGCTGCAGCCAGGCGAACAACAGGATGTAACCTTTACGCTGACCGAACAACAGCTGCGCTATCATCATTCGGATCTATCCTTCACCAGCGATGCGGGGGAATTCGATATTATGGTCGGAAAGAATAGCAGGGATACAGAGACACGGCGGTTTCGACTTCGGAAATAAACACATATTTTTGCAGACAGGAAGTGATACTTGTGACAGCCAGCAATGTAATGAACGATGACAAGATGGTTCTCAAGGCGGGAGAATTAACGTTTACCTTTTTGCCTAGCGGTGATCTGTTTCAGGCGACTTACGGCAGCACCATGATAAACCAGCTCCTCTCCAATTCGATTGATGGTGCCCTTAACAATCTGTTTCTGAGAATTCATACCGAGGCCGGCATCGAGGCGATTCCCCTGCTTGGGGTGCATTCGAACAGCGTGGTAACCCGCTTGGATAATCGGATGATGTGGGAAGGAAACGTTAAGGGAGTTGCCTATAAGGTACTATTCACCCCGACAGAATCAGGAGCCTGGTTCTGGGATATTGAGCTCCAAGGGGAAGGGATCCAAGTTGATGTTGTGTATGGACAGGACGTAGGGATCGCGCATCCGGGCGCCGTTCGAACCAATGAAGCGTATTTGTCCCAGTATATCGACCATGCCGTGTTTGAACAGGAAGACCTGGGTTATGTCGTGTGTTCCCGTCAAAACCAGCCGCAGGGAGGCGTGTTCCCCTATCTTCAGCAAGGCGCGCTGACAACAGCCGTTGGCTATGCCACGGATGGATTTCAGTTTTTTGGTCTTTCTTATAAGGAGACAAACCAAGCGGAGGCCTTGTCCAAGGAGAGCCTGGCTAATGAAGTGTATCAATATGAATTTGCTTACACTGCGCTGCAGTCACCATGCCTCGAGCTTGATGGCAAGGCGAGATTCGTATTTTATGGATTGTTTAAAGAGCATCATCCTGAGGCTGTCACCGAATTGGAGTTCCAGGATGAGCTTCAGTCAACTTGGCAGCAGGTTGAAGCTATCGGCATGACAGGAACGGGTCATAAACTAACGCGCACGGAACGATCGGAGTTCCTTGGGGAACCTCTGCGTACCGTGCCTTTGACTGCAGACGAGTTGAAGGCATTGTATCCTGTACGCCGCCAAGAGGAGCGTGACGGGGAAGAGCTGTTGTCCTTCTTCACGGATACCTACGAGCATATCGTCATGAAGGAGAAAGAGCTTCGAGTGGAGCGTCCGCACGGTCATATCCTGATGAGCGGTCAGAATGTGACGCTTGGCAGTCCTGTCCTAACGACAACCTCGTATATGTATGGGGTGTTCAATTCTCAGGTGGTTACGGGCAATACCAACTTCAACAAAATGATGAGCCACGCCAGAAGCGCGCTTAACGTGCTCAAAACGTCAGGTCAGCGTATCTATGTAGACATTGACGGGAAGTACCGTCTTCTTACCATGCCATCCGTGTTTGAGATCGGCTTTAACTATGTACGGTGGTATTATAAGACTGACAATGACATGCTGATCATTACCAACTTCACCTCGGCCGTATCGCCGGAGCTGACGCTTGAGGTTCGTTCTAAGAGCGGCAGGGCTTACCGTTATCTCGTCACTATGCAAATGACGATGGACGTCAATGAATATGAGGTTCCGTATCACCGTGTTCAGGAAGGCAACGTGATCACGTTCCGTGCGGATTCGGCTTCGCTCAGCGCGTCCGTATACAAGGATCTCCATTACCGTCTTCAGGTAAATGGAGCTGATGTGCATGTTACAGACGAAACCGCTCTGGCAAGCAATGTTGTATCGGGAGATGCTTCCCTGACGGTGTTAAGGCTTAGTGAGAGCGCTGAATGGACTATGACCATACAAGGCAATCTCGATGCGGCGAATGCTCCGATTCAGGCTCGGCAGGCCGAAGAGGAGATCGCAAGCTACCGCTCGTTCTATGCTTCGGTCATGAACGGGTTCCACTTAAGTTTCAAGGATGGTCAGGATGACAGCTTGTTCAAGGTGAATGCGCTGGCCTGGTGGTACACGCACAACATGCTGGTTCACTATTCCGTACCGCACGGGCTGGAACAATACGGCGGTGCGGCGTGGGGGACACGCGATGTATGCCAGGGACCTGTCGAGTATTTCATGGCAACTCATCAATACGAGCAGGTTCGGGATATTCTGCTGGAGGTGTACTCCCACCAATACGAAGATGACGGGAATTGGCCGCAGTGGTTCATGTTTGATCAGTATGCACATATACAGCAGGAAGAAAGCCATGGCGACATTATCGTTTGGCCGCTTAAGGTGCTTGGCGATTATTTGGCCGTTACTCATGATTACGACATTCTGGAGCTGGCCGTCCCTTATACTAGAAAACACAGCTTCGATTTTACAGAGCAATCGCATACCGTGCTTGAGCATGTGAAGAAACAATTGTCCTACATTCGGAATCATTTCCTTCATGACACCCATCTGTCTTCCTATGGAGACGGGGACTGGGATGATACGCTGCAGCCGGCCAACGCCCAATTGAAACAGTTCATGGTCAGCTAGCTGGACGGTAGCTTTTACGTATCAGACCTTGAACCACGTTCTCCCATGTCTATGGAGAACGTGGATACAGGAATGTCCGCTGAGATGGGGGAACTCGCTGAAGGAATCCAGCGAGATTTCAATACGTACATCTTGAATTCCGAAGTCATTCCTGGATTTGTATATATGGAGAGCAAAGAGCACAGCAAATTCCTGCTTCATCCAACGGATCAGGAGACAGGAATCCAGTATCGATTGCTGCCAATGACCCGCAGCATGATCAGTGAGCTGTTAACGCCGGAGCAGGCAGCCAGCCATTACGAGATTATCCGTGAACAATTGTTCTGCCCGGACGGGGTGAGGCTGATGAATCGTCCGGCTGTATATGCCGGCGGCGTCAGCACCCACTTTAAGCGGGCGGAGCAGGCAGCCAATTTTGGCCGGGAAGTGGGCCTTCAATATGTGCATGCGCACATTCGTTTTGTGGAGGCCATGGCGAAGCTTGGCAAGAGCAGCGAGGTATGGAGCGGGCTTGAGCGCATCAACCCGATCGGCATTACCGAGGTTGTGCCGAATGCGGAGCTGCGTCAGAGCAATGCGTATTTCAGCAGCTCCGACGGGAAGTTCAACACCCGCTATGATGCACAGGAATCTTTTGATGAGCTGCGCAGCGGACGCGTGCCCGTCAAGGGAGGATGGAGAATTTATTCCAGCGGTCCAGGGATTTATATGAACCAGCTGATCTCCAATGCGCTTGGCATTCGTGAAGCCGGGGGCGATCTCGTGATCGACCCGGTTCTGCCGACGTCACTCGATGGTCTTCAGTTCGAATTCCATTATGCAGGAATCCCGGTTACGTTCAGCTATCACATTGATAGCCGTGAGGAGACCCGTGTCACGATCAACGGACAGGATGTAGCCGCCGGTTCCATCCGGAACCGTTACCGCACAGGCGGCGTGCGCATTTCCAGCGCGGACTTCAAGCGATTAGCCACAGAGAGTCAGGATGGATGTGTTGTGGATATTTACAGTGGAGTTAATGAACAATAATGCTTGACCCCTATAACTTGTCAGCAGGAAACACATCGTTCTGATATAATGAATGGAATGGTTATCGAAGCGAGGGATGGCGATGAAGACCCGTCAAGAGACAGTGACCATCCGGTTCTCCGAGATGAAGGACGCCGTTTCACTCATGGAGCTTGATGAACTGGTATGGGATCGTAATACAGCCCCTGAGCCGCTGAAATGGACCTCAAGGGATCATTACCTTCTGCAATGCCCGCCCGGCACGCAGCTTGTGGCGCTGTATGAGGAGGAGTTATGCGGTTATGTTGGATTCCGTGCGCCAACAGGCCTTCACAGCAATCGTCATGTGCTGGAGTTGAATATAGCGGTTCATCCCTCCCATCAACGGCGGGGCATCGGGAAGCGCCTTATAGAAGCAGTGAAGGAGATGGCACGGGCGGAGGGCATAACGAAGCTGAGGCTGCGCGTGCTGTCCAGTAATCCCGGTGCACTTTCCTTCTATAAGAACTGTGGATTTAAGGAAGAGGGCCGACTGATTCAGGAGTTCTATGTGGACGGGCGTTACGTCGATGATATCTTAATGTGTTATTTCTTATAAACCGCGCATCGCTCAAAAGCACTGTCCATGTGCAAGAAGAGGATGAGTAGTAGGTTGGAACGGCCCGGCAGCTTGCCGGGCTGTTTTTTTATTTCTGCAGCTTGACCGCTTCTGGACAAGAGCACAGGCGATTGCATATAGTAGATGAAAAAAGAAGAGGGCGGAGGTTACTTCCATGACTTTAGGAATTGTATCACTGAATGTGGGAACGCCTGTAACCGTTGAATACCAGGGAAAAGACCTGTCTACTGGAATCTACAAGCAGCCAGTGGACGGCCCTTTGTTTCTGAGCACGGTGAATTTCGCAGGGGACCGGCAGGCTGACCTCGTCAATCACGGCGGCGTAGATAAAGCGGTGTGCGCTTATCCCTACGAGCATTACGCCTATTGGGAGAACAGTCTGGGGAAACAGATGCCCTATGCCGCATTTGGAGAGAATCTGACACTGCGGGGAATGCTGGAGGATCGGGTCTGCATTGGCGATATGTACCGGGTAGGAGACGCAGTGGTGCAGATCAGCCAGCCCCGATACCCGTGCTTCAAGCTGTCTCAGAAGCTTGGTGTCAAGGACATGCCGGTACGTGTGCTGAACACAGGTTATAGCGGGTTTTACTTCCGAGTGCTGGAGGAAGGGGATGTCCGTGCCGATTCCTCCGTCACCCAGCTGGAGTCTCACGCTGCGGGCGCGACGGTGCTGGAGGTGCTTCGTATGATGAAGGATGGACGGAAGGATGAGCAGGGGTTGAACCGCATGCTTGAACTGGATGTGCTGTCTGTTAGTTTGAAGAGGCAGTTCGGAAAATGGCTTGAAGCCCTGCAGAGCAGGGCGGATTGATGTTTCTGGAGAGCGATTGGTCAAACCGGCCCTGCCCTTGCGTACTTTCCTTGTCTCAATATTCCTTGCCGGATGGCAAAACCGGCTTGCGTCCCTTCCACAGGATACAAACCGGTTTCTTTAAGATGATCTGTCTTATAATGACAATACGACGTTTTCTTGCGGCGTGATGAGAGGCCAAAGGCTGTCTTATGATCAAGCGCAGGTGCTGGTTATCTCATCCGCTTCCATTCGCTTTGAATCATGCCGTAAACCGCATGGTTAACATAGCCTTGAGGCAGCTTCTCCGCTTCGCGGATAACGCCTTCCAGCACAAATCCCAGCCGTTCCGGGATGGCCCGGCTGCGATGATTCGCGGTCGCACAGCGGATCTCCACCCGGTTCAGCCCCATGCGCATCAGCGCGTGATCCGTGAACGCCCGGCAAGCGCTTGTCATCAGGCCTTGGCCGGTAAAATGCTGATCCAGCCAATAGCCAATGCTGACGGAACGGTTGGTCCAATCAATCTCATGGAATGAGATGGTCCCAGCCAGCTCCTCGCGCACCCAGATGCCTGCCGAGAAGCCACCGTTGTCGGCCGCTTGCTTCATGGCCCCTTTAATATAATTGACGGAATCGTTTATCTCTGTGACGGCATCCACCCAGGGAAGCCACTTGCGGAGGCGGTCCCGTGACCGGTCTGTCATCTCGAACAGGGCCCGTGCATGCTCTATGGCCAGTGGCCGCAGCTCTACATGGTCGTCTAATGCGTATCCAAACATATATGTATTCTCCTTTGTTCACCATCGTGAAGGGTATGTCAGCCTTAACGAGTTCGCTTCACTTTTTGCTCTAATGCGTAAATATCTTCTTCAAGGGAAATCATACGCTGACTGACCACCGTTCTGCAGTCGCTGAGCGCTTGATTATATAAGTGCGGCCCCAGCGTTTCCATGAAAAAATCGAGAACGCTCTCCGCAGCCAGATGACCCAGGGTCTCGCCGCGCTCGGTTTCAAAATATTCCTGGACCCCTTCGATAAGCTGTTCTCGCTGTTCTTTGGGAAGTTTGCTAGGTTTCATAAGATTGACAGGCCTCCTATAATGGCTGTTTTCTCTTCATGCTACCCTATAAAAAAGCCCCCGTCAAAATGATTGTTGCAGGCATACCACCTTCTGCCGAATGAATTGTTCGCAGGTTGAATGCATCGATTGGATCGCCTGTCGATTGCACATCTGAAATGGGCGGCCTGTGGTGCTGAAACGCCGAATTCCTTGAACAATCCCCGCATTACAGGTATATTTAAGGGAAACACGTTTATACAGGAGATAGACAGAAATTCACAGAATGAAAGGTTGATCAACGTGGAGAACCATCGGGGAACCCCCTCCAATTTCATAAAGAATGTAATTACCGAAGACCTGAAGTCCGGTAAGGTCAAGGAGATCGTTACCCGCTTTCCGCCGGAACCGAACGGTTACTTGCATATCGGACATGCCAAGGCAATCTGGATCAATTTCACACTGGCCGACGAGTTCGGCGGACGGACGCACTTGCGGTTTGATGATACGAACCCGGTGAAGGAAGACATTGAATATGTCAATTCTATTAAGGAAGACGTCAAGTGGCTCGGCTTCGATTGGGAAGAGCTGCGGTATGCTTCTGATTATTTTGAAGAAATGTTCAATCGCGCGGTGCTGCTGATCAAAAAAGGGAAGGCTTACGTGGATGATCAATCCGCTGACCAAATCCGCGCAACCCGCGGAACCCTGACCGAGCCTGGTCAAAACAGTCCTTACCGGGATCGCGGCGTTGAAGAGAATCTGGATCTGTTCGAGCGGATGCGCAAAGGGGAATTCGCCAACGGCGAGCGCGTGCTGCGTGCGAAGATCGATATGGCTTCGCCTAATATTAATCTGCGGGATCCGGTCATTTACCGTATCTCTCATGCACATCATCATAATACGGGCGACAAATGGTGCATCTATCCGATGTATGCTTTTGCGCACCCGCTGGAAGATGCTATTGAAGGCGTCACGCATTCCCTGTGCTCCCTGGAGTTTGAAGATCAGCGCCCATTCTATGACTGGGTGGTAGCGGAATGTGAGATGGACAGCACGCCGCACCAGTACGAATTCGGACGTCTGAACGTAGCGCAGACGGTAACGAGCAAGCGCAAGCTGAAGCAGCTCGTAGACGAGAACGTTGTGGACGGCTGGGATGATCCGCGCATGCCGACGATCTCCGGACTTCGCCGTCTGGGCTATACCCCGGAGGCTATTCGCAGCTTCGTATTTGAGACGGGAATTTCGAAGGCATACGGTACAGTGGATCGTCAGGTGATGGAGCACTTTATCCGGGAAGACCTGAAGCTGAAGGCGCCGCGTACGATGGCTGTGCTGGACCCGCTGAAGGTGGTTATCACGAACTATCCTGAAGGTGAGACGGAGTGGCTGGACGCCGAGAACAATACGGAGAATCCGGAAATGGGGATCCGTCAGATTCCATTCTCCCGCGAGATTTATATTGAGCAAGAGGACTTTATGGAAGATCCTCCGAGCAAATATTTCCGCTTGTTCCCTGGCAATGAGGTTCGTTTAAAACATGCTTATTTCATCAAATGCCATGAGGTCATCAAGGATGAGAGCGGCAAGGTTGTTGAGATTCACTGCACCTATGATCCGGAGACGAAGAGCGGCAGCGGCTTTACCGGACGGAAGGTGAAAGGGACGATCCACTGGGTGGAGGCCACCCAGGCTGTACCAGCCGAATTCCGTCTCTTCGAACCGCTGTTCAAGGGCGAAGAGGAGGAAGCGGAAGGGGTGCAAGAAATTGCGGGCGAAGAGCAGGAAGTCGCAGCGGAAAAGTCCTTCCTGGACGACATCAATCCGAATTCACTGCAAATTGTGCAGGGCTTCGTGGAACCCAATATGAAGGATGCGGCACCACAGGACAAGTTCCAGTTCTTCCGCCACGGATATTTCAATGTGGACTCGAAGTATTCACAGCCGGGGCGTCCGGTATTTAACCGCGTAGTCTCCCTGAAGAGCTCGTTCCAGCTTCCGAAGAAGTGAGAAGGCTCGTAGAATGAACAAAAGGATCATGGACAGAGGCTGCTGATGTCTTTCATGCTCCCCATAACATAAACAAGACTCGAAGGCTCCCGTAGGGGAGTCATTCGAGTCTTGTTATATTTACGGTAGGTAGTCTGGCATACATTCAAGACGATCTAATTCGCAGTGTATCCCTCAGCCTCATCATCCGGGTGCAGCGGCTGGTAACCATGCTTGCGCAGGTTGTACCACATCCAGCCAAAACCGATGGCACCCACAATGGCAAGCATCATGCCGGTTCGGTACATGATCTGCGCCCCGAAGTTCTGGAACATCCAGCCGCCGGCCAAACCGCCGATGACGCCGGAGATGCCGCTCCAGCTTAAGGTGTAGATCGCTTGTCCGGATGCCCGGTAAGGCGTCGGAACAAACAGCATCGTGAGCTGTACGCCGACATAGAAATATCCGCCAAAGGTTACGCAGTGCAGAAGCTGGATGAAGGCTACCTCGAGCGGGCCATTAGGCTTCCGCCATAAGCAGCCAGCGGAGCGCGAAGAGCAGGCTGACAATGGTCAGGCAGCCGACCAGCACATTGATCTTCCGCTTCAGGAAGCGATCAAACAGAATGAAGATCGCCACTTCAAATATCGATGAGAGGAAGATTGCAAGACCGACCATCTGTTTGGTGCCGCCAAGCTCCAGAATGTATAAGGACATAAAGGTATTATTGGCCGTGTTCGGGATGGATACCATGATGCCTAACAGAATGAACCAGACAAAATGGGGATTCAGGAACAGTCGGGTAAGTCCTCTTAGGTTGACGGTTGCCGATGCTGTTGTTTTCTGAATGGAGGGCAGTGTGAACATGAACAAAGCCGCCACGAGCAGCATGATCGAGAACACAATGGAGATGCGTCCGGATCCGAGCTGATCGATTACTGGTCCTGCGACAATTGCTGTCAAGGCCCATCCCAGGGAGCCCCATAGCCGAAAAGAGCCGAATTTCTGCTGCGTTCCATCAATATAGGTTAGAATCAGTGAATTCGTCTGCGAGAACATCGGAGTCTGGAAAAAATAAAAGAAAATCATCGTCATGTATATCATTGCGTAGGTATTCGCTTGAAATACAAACTGAACTAGCAGCAGTGTACCGGTCATCATGATCAGAAGCACGCGTTTGATGTTTGCCGCCCGATCACTCCAGAATCCCCAGAAAGGATTTGCAAAGATGGACACAAATGGCGCGATGGCCATCAGGCTGCCGATCTCAATTTTGCTCATGCCGATATCTTGCAAATACAGCTGAAAGAAACCAGTGAAGATGACCATGGTTCCGTAAATGAAGAAGTTGAACAGCTTGAGCGATGTCAGCGAAGGTTGAGCATTGTCCATATTCTGCAAGTAGGTCATTCCTTTCAAACCGAATACAATCAAAAATAACGGCGTCCAAAAAAGCCGCTTTCCTTTCAATGTATCACGCATTGAAAAGGGATACAAACCATCTTTTAAATAATTTTCCATTTATCTGGTTATTATCCCATAGACTGAATGATGTTTTTACAACCTGTTAAGAAAGTGTGGTGAAACGAATGAGTGGTCAAACCGTCGTTGTCAATCTGCCATCCGTTTCGGTGACGGGCATCGTGCTGGCAGGAGGAGCCTCCCGGAGGATGGGGAGGAACAAAGCCCTTCTGCCTATGGGAGAAGCGAGTATGATCGAGCGGGCGGTACAGGCTATAGGCAAAGTGAGCAGCCGGGTGATCATATCGACCAACGATCCGAAATCCTATCATTTTTTGGGAGTGGAATGCGTCCTGGATATCCACGCGGGGAAGGGACCCATGGCGGGTCTTCATGCAGCACTTGGGGCGTCGAATACTCCATGGAATGTGGTTGCAGCATGTGACATGCCGTTTATTCACGATCAGTTTCTTCAGGGACTGCTGAATCTGGCGATTACGCAGGACACGGTAGAGGCCGTAATCCCGGTTGTTCAAGGGAGAATGCACCCGCTGCTGGCGGTATATCGCAGGGAAGTTATGACGAGTCTCGAACGAAAGCTTCAGGCGGAACAGTACCGCATGGTCGAATGGGTGGAGGAGCTAAAGGCTGTATACGTGAACGAAGAGCAATTAGAGCACATGACAGGTGTTGATCCGCGAAGGGTCTTATTTAATATGAATACGCCAGATGATTATGAGGCAGCAAGAGGGTTTTCCTCATCCTAAAAAACACCCCCGCCCGTTGGATGCTGGCGGGGGTTTGCTTATTCACTTCTATTATTGAGCCTAAGATACAATCTGTCTTCCGCTCGCTTACAGCTCGCAGAGGGCTAGCCGCCGATCTGCGACATGCGCCGCACAGTGGGGGTGTGGCTCTGCGCTTTCTTCTCAAGTGCCAGTGCCATTTCATGATTGAGCGGCTTTGCACCCAGCGCTTTCCGGAACAGGTTCGCAACCGCCTGGGGATCATCGATGACGCGGCGCACGTTAAACTCGTCGGACCAGTACAGACAAGCCTTGATATGGCCGTCCGCAGTCAGCCTGAGCCGGTTGCAGGAGTCGCAGAAATGGTCGCTGACCGGATGGATCAAGCCAAACGTCCCTGTAGCTCCGACAACCTTCATGTTGCGAGAGGGCCCGTTGCCGGATGGACCCTGCTCTTCCTGGATGCTCCATCCGGCCTCCTGACACACTTCGGATACTCGGCTTAGTGGCAGGTATGAATCGCGCCAGGCATCGGATGCTTGACCAATCGGCATATATTCAATAAAGCGGACATGTAAGGGACGATCGAGTGTCATGGCGATGAAATCGCGGATCTCATCTTCGTTAAAGCCCTTCATCAGCACCATGTTCAGCTTGATGGGATCCAGGCCGGCTTCATAGGCTGCTTCGATGCCTTCCAGCACTTTAGACACATGGCCGCCGCGCGTAATGCGTGCATAACGCTCCTCGTGAAGCGAATCCAGACTGATGTTGATTCGCGTGAGTCCGGCTTCCTTAAGAAGCCGGGCTTTCGATGGCAGCATGATCCCGTTGGTTGTGAGGGATATATCTTGAATTCCTTCTATGGAAGCAATCATACGGACTAAGTTCTCCAGATCCTTGCGCACGAGCGGCTCACCGCCGGTAAGACGTACTTTGGATACGCCCATGGGGGCAAGAACGCGGAGGATCGCTGCGATCTCTTCGTAACTCATAATCTGATCGTGAGGTTGGAATTCCATTCCTTCTTCCGGCATACAATAGACACAACGCAGATTGCACCGGTCCGTCACCGAGATACGAATATAATCATGGACCCGACCGAAAGAGTCTTTAAGCGGTTCAATCATGGAAATCCCCCTTTCGTAGCATACATGGTCACATTGTAGCTATTCCCTGAATCGGAGTCAATGCGACATTTAGGTCCCTCCCGGCGGACAAGCTGCAGGCAGACGGTCATGATTTTATGACAAGTATCACAGAAAACGCTTTCGAAATCATGTATATTGAACCTGTGGACAAAAGCTTTCTCCCCTTGAAAGCGAGTAGTGACATTCTAGATTTCCGAAAGTTTCCTTATTTTTCCGAAATTTTCGGAAATCAATTCAAGCTGCTTTCATTAGACGTTCATCTAAGATATACTGTCAAGGATATCACATCCAACAAGAGAGGTTACAAAGTAGGAGGTTCGATATGGGGATATCACCTGTTCAAACTTTGGAGGTACCTGACGTCTGTCACAGGTGGCTTGAAAACCGGGGAACGGTTTATGAGCTGCTGATTGATTTTTTGGGCAACTGGCCCAGCTTGTCTATGATTGCAGAATGGAGCCGCGGAAGCGGAATTAGCAAGGCTGCGGAGTGTTCGAAGGCAGGTTCAGACCTGATGAAATATTTGTGCGGACGCTCGCCTGAGGAATTGGTTCGGATTTGCGAGTATGAAGGGGCGGAATACCGCCGACTGCTTGAGCAGACCAAACAGCGTCAGGCCGCTGAGTCCCATTATACCCAGGATGGATGCGCTCAGGATTTGGCCGAGTGTTATGCATCCGCTGGTGTAGCATTCAATAAACTGCATGGCGAAGCGGACGATCATATAGCCCTCGAACTGGAATTTATGACACTGCTTCATGACCGTATGCTGAACAATACGTATTGTGAACACAGCATGCTGCAATTAATGCAGGTTCAGGAGAAGTTTCTGGAAGAGCATCTGTTGTCATGGGTGCCCTCTCTCTGCAAGGATCTGAAAGGTTCTACGGAGAGTCCGCTGTATCAGGCATTATTCAGCCTGCTCGAGGAGTTCCTCGCACAGGATCTGAACATGCTGAAGACGTGGAAGCAATCCAGGGAAGCTGTACTGGTGCATTAGAGCAGCAGATAAGAAAACCATAGCAAGTTATCATGCGAATCGCAGTCATCTACAAAAACAAAAGCCCCGGTCTCCTAAATAGGAGGCCGGGGCTTTTGTGTTATATCGGATTAATCTTCGATTCTTTTCTTGCTGAACTTCATCAGGAACTCATACACGATAGGTACAACAACGAGTGTGAGCAGCGTCGAACTGATCAGACCGCCGATAACGGTTATGCCGAGCCCGCGTGAGATGATACCTGCGCTGTTTTCCCAACCGAATACGAGAGGCAGCAGCGCACCGATGGTGGCCAGTGCCGTCATCAGGATTGGACGAAGACGGGTTGCACCGGCTTCGAGCAGGGCTTCGCGAGTGCTCATTCCTTCGCGTTCCATGTGGATAACGCGGTCGATCAATACAATTGCATTCGTGACTACGATACCAATCAACATGAGTACGCCCATGAGAGCAGATACGTTCAATGTCTCGCCTGTGATGAGCAGGCCGATAATGGCACCGATGACGATGAATGGCAGTGAGAACAGGATGGCAAATGGTGCAAGACCCCCGCCAAACGTGACCACGAGTACAAAGTATACAATAGCAATGGCCGCCAGCATGGCGAGTCCAAGCTGTCCGAAGGTTTCATTGATTTGCTCGGTAACGCCTCCGAACTCTACGGATACCCCGTCTGGAAGCTCAAGTTTGCTGACTTCGGATTCCAGATTGGTGGAAGCCGAGCCTACATCGCTGGATAGGATATCGGCTGTGACACT
This sequence comes from Paenibacillus vortex V453, assembly GCF_000193415.1. NCBI lineage: Bacteria > Bacillati > Bacillota > Bacilli > Caryophanales > Paenibacillaceae > Paenibacillus > Paenibacillus vortex. The sequence goes on along the minus strand of NZ_ADHJ01000056.1, from coordinate 36,154 downwards.
CACAACCATTTTACCGTCGATGCGTGTAATGGAGTCAGGCGTGGTTCCTTTTTCAACTTTGGCTACATCCTTGATCGGTACTTCCATACCGAGTGGAGACGTTACCGTTTCGTCTTCAATTTCTTTAATGCTCTTATAGGTTTTGCTGTCGGTTTCAATGTAAACATTGTAGGTTTTGTTCTCAATCTTAATTTCCGTCAAGACTGGACGCTCCCGTACGGGTGCCAGCTTCATAGCCAATTGTCCGGCTGTGAGGCCAAGAGAGCTTAACTTCTCTTGATCGGCAACCAGCGTGTACTGCTCAAATGACTCGGATAAACTGGTCTCCGCATTGTCGAAGGTAGCGGTATCCTTGTTTGCAAGCTCGGCAATTTGATCAGCTACAGGCTTGATCTGCTCCAGGGAGTCGCCGAAGACGTTAACCGTCAATTGGCTGCCTCCGAATCCGCCGGCTGCCATGTCCATATTGGACCAGGTGCCATCCGGAACTTCCTTGGCTAGATCCTCGATAAGTGCCGTTTTGACATCTTCGAAGTTTTTCGTGTCCGGATCGTACATAATGTAGAACAATCCGGAATTAGCGGAGCCCATTCCAAGCGGATTGCTTCCGCCGATGGAGTACTGCATTGTCTGTACGCCAGGTTGATCCAGAATCAGCTTCTCGGCTTTTAGTGCACGTTCCTCTACATCCTCCAGCATAACGCCAGGTTCAGGAGAGTAGGTCACCATTGCGTATTTGTCTTCTTGTTCCGGGATGAAGCTAACCCCCAGATACTTGGTCAGGAACAAGCTTCCTACCAACAGCACGATGGCTGCCAGGAATGTAATGGCTTTGTGATTCAGAGTCCATTTCAGGATCGAACGATAGCCGCGGGCCATTGCGCCCGGCTTCTCTTCATGATCATGCTTGTTCTTCAAGCCTTTGCGGAACAGGCTGTGCGCCATAGCAGGTACAAGCGTAACCGCCACGACCAGGGAAGCCAGCAGCGCGAAGACCATCGTCAATGCGAATGGCATGAACAGCTCGCCGACCATACCGCTAACCAGTGTAAGCGGCAGGAATACCGCGATGGTTACGATGGTGGAAGACATGATGGGAACAAACATTTCACGTGTAGCGGCACTAATGAGCTCTCGGCCTGTCAGTTTTTCGGTCGAGAGGGACATGCGCCGGTAGATATTCTCGATAACAACAATCGAATCATCGACAACCCGGCCGATGGCAACGGTCATGGCACCGAGTGACATCATATTCAGGGTAATATCCATTTGCTTCAAGCACAGTACCGCAATCAACAAGGATAACGGGATGGAAATGATCGATATGATGGTCGAACGGATATTGCGCAGGAAGATCATGATGATCAGAACAGCAAATAATGCACCGAACAATGCCTTGGAGAGCATGGTATGAACGGAGTCCTCGATCGGTTTACCTTGATCCAGCATGATGGTCAGATCCATGCCAGGGAATAGGCCTTTCAATTCCTCTGCCTTGTCTTTTACCTGATTAACAACGTCAACCGTGTTGGCATCGTTCGCCTTAACGATTTGGATACCGATGGATTCCTTCCCGTTGGTGCGGGAGATGGATTCCGAGGTTCCGATAACTTCAATCTTGGCAATCTCGCTGAGTTTTACGGTTGGAATGCCGGTGGGAGCGGATGGAGCGCCATTCTGTCCACCAGCACTGGCACCAGCACCGGGAGCTCCCTGCTGACCTGCAGCCCCAGCCGCATCGCCAGGAGGTTGCTGCTGTTGAGCTGCACCAGCACCAGGAGCGCCAGCTCCGGCAGATGCATCGGCACCGCCTCCGCCTGGAATAACAGGAATGGCGATATTCTTCAGATCGTCAATGCCGATGATGCCGCCATCAATGGCTACGGCCTTTTGAGATTTTTCCATTTCGAACATACCGAGCGGAACATACAGCGCTGAACCCTGCACGATGCCTTTAACGGTATCTTCGGTCAGGCCAAGCTCGTTCATTTTGTCCTGGTTAAATTTCAGTTGGACTTCATTGACAAATTGTCCGGCTACCTGAATGGAAGCAACTCCATCCAAATCCTCGAGCTCGGGTACAATGTCATTCTCTGTGATACGGGTTAATTCATCCAGTGCCATGTTGTCTTTGTTCGATATACTCAAGGAGACAACCGGCATGGAGCTCATGCTGAATTTGGATATGGTAGGTTTCTGAGCATCCTCAGGCAGCTTGACTTCATTGATTGCTTCCCGAACAGCCGCTGTAGCGTTGTCCAGATCACTACCATAATCAAATTCAACCATCACGTTGGCTGCATTCTCCATGGAAGTGGAGGTTACGGTTTTTACGCCGTCGATATTTCTCAGTCTTGTCTCAAGCGGTTTGGTTACATCCTCTACAACTCCTTCAGGAGCTGCACCCGGATAGATGGCGGTGACGCTTAAGAATGGGACGTTAATATCCGGAATGGTTTCTTGTTTCATTGTCAGTCCACTGTACAATCCACCAAAGCTGACGATGATGGTCAGCAGCCAGATCGCAAACTTGTTGCGCAGGGAAAAATTGATAATTCCTTTCATTAGGTGATTCTCTCTCCTCTCCAAAATAACGCTATGTCTCTAACTTCGACCCGTTTCCCTGCATAATTCCACCAGGGGTAAGATAGCTTTCCAGCACGGTAACAATGGTGCCCTTGAGCTCGGTATACAGTGCCTCCAGGTCCTCGATCCCCTCCAGGTTAGCAAGCATTCCCTTTAGAACGGCCCTGCTGGGCTGGAGGCCAAGCAGCTCTTTCTCCATAATATTGAGCGACTCCATAGCATCTTCCCGGACTTCCGTCTCTACCGTACTCTTCTTCAGTTCATTTTTCATTGCTTTAATGACGATAAGCGGGTGACGGGTTGTACGAATGTCGGCCTGGCATAACTGACTCAATTGCCCAATCGCCTCCATCGGAATCAGAGGTTCGGGACGTCTGCGCAGAATGCTGTTTACAATATCATCGAGCAGCTGGATCTGGTGGTCTGCAGTGATTCCCACATTCAAATGAAACCCTGGCATGAACAGGAAGCGAATATACGAACCCAGCATGCTGGCCATAAACATGCCAATCTCCATCGTATAAGGCTCTACGTCCGGTCCATAAATGCTTTTGAGCTTATTGTTAAACCACTGCAATGCAGCGAGCATTTCCTGCCGCATGTTTTCCTTGTCAATAGGCGGTTTCCCCGGCATCTGATCATGGAACTGCTTCAGGAGATATTCCCGGATCTCCAGAAAATGGACAAGAAGCACTTCCGTCTGCTTGCGCAGCTGCTCCTTAGGCTCAAGCAGCGGATCGTGATCGACACGGAGGATCTCATCTTTAATCCGGTTTGCGATATGCTCGTAAATGCTCTTTTCCAGTTCCTCTTTGGACTTGAAATGAAGATAAAGGCTGCCTTTCGACATCCCGCATACTTCGGCGATTTCCTGCATGGAGGTAACCGAAGAGCCCTTCGCGGAAAACAGCTGCATCGCAGTGATGAGAATTTGCTGTCGTTTCTCTGCCGTTTTATCAGCCAATCAAAAGCTCACCTCACTTGAGAACTTTTCAGTTCTGGGATTGACCATATGGTCAAGAATAAGTATATATGAAAAAGAACGACCGTTTCAACTTTACTACGGTCGTCCCTTTTCTTGGTTCTGAAAATATATGAAATTTTCTAGAAAAATCGCCTAACTTATCAATTTCAGACCGACAGCCGAGCACAGAATCATGGAAATGAACACCACTCGCCGCCAATCCTTCGGCTCTCCGAACAGAAACATCCCAACCATGGCTCCACCGGCTGTTCCAATTCCCGTCCAGATGGCATAAGCGGTCCCCATCGGCAGCACGGTCATGGCATAAGAGAGGAGGGAGAAGCTGATACCAAACGATAAGGCCAGAATCAGTGTATAATGCCATCCCTTGCGCTGCGACACGCCTTTAATACCAATGACACCGCCAATTTCGAATAATCCGGCAAATATAAGCGCAACCCAAGCCATTATTTACTCACCTCCGGTTCTGCATGATCACTCGTAACCAGCTTAAGGCCGACTACACCTGCAAGCAGCACGCAGATCAGAAGAACCTTGACCAATTTGAACGGTTCTCCAAAGAACAGCATTTCCGATGCCACCGTTCCGGCGGTTCCGATACCTGTAAAGACGGCATATACCGTTCCGACCGGCAGGCGTTTGGCTGCTTCGATAATAAGATAGAAGCTGGCTGTAATGGCGACTATAGTACCAAGCCACTCCAACGTGTTGTTGGAATACTTCAGACCCATAACCCATATGACCTCGACCAATCCAGCCAGCAGTACATAAATCCAGTTGCGATTCATTATGATTGTCACTCCTTTTAATGAAAAAGAATTGTTATCTCACCTGCAGACCCTTATTCTCCTTGAAATTTATACTTATCATGCGTAGTTCTGCGATAATTTAACTCTTGCTGTTAGAACTTTGCTTCGTTACCCCTAACCAAAATATCGGCCAAGCGGCGGTCAGACGTTTCAAGGCGCGTTCCTCCCCGCCGTAAACGGCTTCCAGATGAATTCCATCGAGCAGGGTCATAAAGGCGATGGCTGCTTTACGTGGGTATCGAATGATACGCCCATGCACGGGACAGCCTGCCGCAAGCAGTCTGGACAGGTTGTTCTCCTGCTCGTCCAGCAGCGGATACAACATAGCCATCACCTCATCGTAGAAGGTGCTAGGCGGGAAGAAGGCCATCCGCATGAAGAATCGCACTTCATCATCCCCTTGGTAAGCCTGGAGACTGTTCTCAAGAAATCCATGCAGCTGCTGCTCCAGCGGCAAATCCGTGTGGTTAAGGAAATAGCCCACCATTAATTTCTCTTGTCGTTGGAATACGTCTTGAAGCACCTGCAGGAACAAATCCTCCTTGCTTGAAAAATGAGCGTAAATAGACGGTTTCTTGATTCCGCAATCGTCGGCGATATGTTTCAGCGATGCCCCTTCATAACCGTTCTTGGCAAAATGGGCAAGGGCGGACTGTTTAATATTGGCGGCACTCATAGTACTCCTCCTAACTAACGGTCGTTAGTTATATTTTTTATCAAATGATGCCAGTATTGTCAATGTCAATATTTGGGCTTGGAGCTGTCTGACTATCTGCAAGAGAACAGTCTTTAGTTCCGGGGGGAGATCATGTAGAATATGTGTGATCGACATCGTCCATACAAAAGAGACAGAAACGATGAATAACAAGGGGTAAACTGATATGAGAAAGGGAATAGAGGCTGTACTGATCACCGCGCTTTTGATCGCGTTTTATTATTTTGGCATGCATTATTTCGGAAAGACGACAGGGACGGTCATCGGGATCTTCTCCACCCTCACCGTAGTATCTATCGGATTCATGATTTTTATGGAGAACCGCCATCCTTCCAGCACCATGGCCTGGATTCTGCTGCTTGCGCTCGTTCCCATCGTCGGGCTTGTTTTTTATTTCTTGTTCGGGCAGAACTACTTCAAACGGAGAAAATATGATAAAAAAGCACAGAAGGACGTCCTGGTATACACCAGCGAGGTGCTCCGCAAGAGCACCCCTGACGTTTCCTGCTTTAAGCCTGAAACGCAGCAGCTGCTTCAGCTGTCTTCCCGGCTGGCGCGCACGCCGATTTCCTTCTCCAGCGACTCGCGGGTGCTGACCGATGGGGAAGAGACGTTCGCGGCATTGATAGCGGAGCTGGAACGGGCCGTGCATCATATCCATATGGAGTATTACATTTATCGGCCGGATGCCATCGGCACGCAGATTCAGGAAATTTTGATCCGCAAGGCGAGGGAAGGCATTGCCGTTCGGTTTATGGTAGATGCCGTGGGCAGCCTGCAGCTGCCGCCGGCCTTCCTTCAGGAGATGAGGGATGCCGGCATACAGGTCGCCGTGTTTGGCAGTCCGAAAACGATATTTTTTACCAGCCGTGTAAATTACCGCAATCATCGCAAAATCGTTGTCATTGACGGCAGTGTTGGATTCGTTGGCGGATTGAATGTAGGTGATGAGTACTTGAGCCGCAGCAAGGCCTTTGGTTTCTGGCGAGACACCCATATGCTTATCCGTGGAGAGGCTGTAAGGACGCTTCAGGTTGTATTTCTGCAGGATTGGCAGTACATGACAGGAGAGCAGCCGAGCGAGCCGATCTATTATTCACCGGATCTGCTGGAGAACCGCAGTGGAGCGGTCCAGATTATTGCGAGCGGACCGGACAATGAGCGGAGGGCGCTCAAAAATATTTTCTTCTCCATGATTGTGTCGGCTCGCAAATCCGTCTGGCTGGCGACACCCTATTTTATACCGGATGAAGATATTCTAACCGCGCTCCGGGTTGCTGCCTTGTCAGGGCTTGACGTACGGATCCTGTTTCCGTCGAAACCGGACAAGTGGCTGCCCTTCCTGGCTTCCCACTCCTATTTTCCCGCTCTACTGGATGTTGGGGTGCGGGTATATGAATATGAGAAAGGTTTCATGCATTCCAAGCTGCTGATCGTGGACGGGGAAATCGCGACGATTGGCACCGCCAATATGGACATGCGGAGTTTTCATCTTAATTTCGAGGTTAACGCACTCTTGGTACATACGGAAAGCGTGGCCAAGCTTGTGTCGGATTTCGAGCAGGATCTGGAATCGGCCATCGTGTATGACCGCAACCATACCCGCAAGAAGAGGATCATGACCAGGCTGCTGGAATCGGCAGCCCGGCTGATGTCACCTCTGTTGTAAATCGGCAGGGGAACGCGCGTTGAATGCAGCTGCACTCAACGCGCGTTTATGTCGGCCTAATTGTTAGAAGGTTGTGAACCCGAGGAACTTCTGAATCCGGAACAGAACATCTTTGATCCAGGTGGTTTTTCCCTGATAAGCTCCGGCATCAAGACTGAATTCGGCGCCCTCGTTGAACCATATCTGATTAAAATACCGGTCCAGGTCCCGGGTAAGCGGATGATCCTTTGGGGCGGCGATCCACAGGTTGTTCTCCAGATTCAGATCGGCCAGATTTCGCTGGGTGAAATTAGTGGATCCGCCCGTCATTACGGACTTGCCAGTTGGTTTGGCAATGTACATCAGTTTGGTATGATACTGCTCTTTACCGGTGTTGTACCAACGAACGGAGATATTGCCCTTTGATTTCTTGATGAGTTCAGCGGCAGCCGGACGGTTGGGGATCCCAATTTTTTCCCTGCCGAATGCATTCTGGTTCGGATCCAGGATAAGGCGTATGTCGACGCCGCGCTCCGAGGCTTTCAGAAGCTGGTCCATCACCTTGCCGTCGGCCAGATAGAACATCCCCATACCAGAGTGTATCTCCGGATTGAGACTGCTCAATGGACTCCAGAACGTATTTATATATTTTCCCTTCCGTCAGGTACCGAACATCGACGCTGCCAGCCTGCCCGGAAGGCTGCTTGGGAGCTGCCGCCTTCGGTTCATATGCCGGCAGTTTGATATCGCTTGAAAGATTGACGGCAGCTTGCTCAGTGGCCAGTATATCGCCAATGATGTCGCCGCTTGTTTCAAAAGCGATGTTCGAGTGGAAAGCGCTGGCATCATGAATGTTGGCTGAAGTGACAAGCGCTGTGTTTTCGCTGATGACGACCTTACGATGATTGGCCTTCACGTTCAGCAGCTTCAGATAGGAGCGAACGGTAATATCGGGCGCTTCGTTTGCCATCAGATTGGGGAGCGTTCCTTTGCCGGATTGACCAAACCACTGGAAAAAGGTGCGCCATACAGCGGAATAGATCGGCGTCGAATCCCGCAGCCGGTTGACATCGGTTATAATGACTTGAATACCCGCGGCCTTCATGGCCTCGAACTCCGGAAGCGGATAGGAACCATATCCGGTGTTGACTTCATCGCTAATAAAGAAGATGTCCATGTCGGGATATTTTTGTTTATGCTTCACAAGTCGATCGGTGAGCTCCTCAGTCACCTTCGGAAATGTCTGGCCTTTATGGGCGTAACCGTTGAACAGAAACATATCGATGACCAGGAATTTTCGGGATTCATCAATAATCTGGCCGATGCGCGGTCCGATCTCGCGATCATGGACCGGTTGACCGTCCGGACCGGGATAGGTCAGGTCGACCCACATGGCAACCTCGCTCTGATAGAGCGGGCTTTCGTAAGAAATCCCCTTGGGCAGAGGCTTGTGAGTCTGATAGATCATCACGCCGATCAGCCATAGAATGAGAAGGACAAGGCCGGTAAAAATATATTTTCGTGTTCGGGAACCTTTGGTATGCGCTTTACCTGGCATAAGTGGAGTATCTCCATCAGGGGGATGCGGATGATCTGAAGTGCGGCTGCGAAATAAATGACGGAAATCCAAAATAGCCCATCCTCCTATAACTTTCAGTTGTATAACGTTAATTAACATCAATCACCGGACATGACGCACTCCGTCTGCCATATGTGATAAGGCTCCTTATGCCGGGTTGTTGACCCGTTTCAGGGGTAGAATGATAATATACGGTTTTTTGTTTCATTCCATGCGGCAGAAAACGGACATCTGGCTTATATTTTTGCTTGTTGTTCTTCATATCATACAACCGGCCATATCCGGCACCCTGTGCACGCTAATAAGATGGTTAATTTAAGGATGAATTACTTGAACAAGGAGGCACGGAATGAATTCAGAACATAAAGATACTGCGGGCATGCCCGCTGAAACCATTACTGGCAGTGGAACCGGGAGATCCGAGGGCCGGCTGCTGCCGGAAGTACCAACCGGTGAACGAAAAATAGAGCATGTGCGCCTATGCCTTGATGAGGAGGTAGGTTCCGTCGGTTTAACATCAGGCTTTGAACGTTACCGCTTCCGTCACTCCGCGCTGCCGGAGATCGACTTTGAAGATATTAAACTGGACACCACGTTTCTGGATATTCCGGTACGAACGCCATTGCTGATCAGCTCCATGACGGGAGGAAGCAAGGCGACCGGAGAGATCAATATGAGGCTGGCCGAAGCTGCGGAGCGCCGCGGCTGGGCGCTTGGGGTGGGCTCTGTCCGGGCTGCGGTGGAGAAGGAGGAGCTTGCTCCTACATTCCGCGTGAGAGAGTGTGCACCGAGTGTGCCGGTTATCGCAAACCTGGGGGCTGTACAGCTGAACTATGGCTTTGGTCTTGACGATTGCCAGCGGGCGGTGGATATCGCGGGTGCCGATATGCTCGTTCTTCATCTGAATGGACTCCAGGAGGTATTTCAGCCGGAGGGGAATACCCGGTTTGGCCGTTTGCTTGGCCGAATTGAGGATCTGTGCCGAACACTGGAAGTGCCGGTGGGCATTAAAGAGGTCGGCTGGGGAATTGATGGAGAAACCGCGCGAAGACTGCTGGATATCGGGGCAGCGTTCATCGATGTGGCTGGTGCGGGCGGCACCTCCTGGAGCCAGGTGGAGAAATTCCGCAGCAAGGACCCGGTACGCCGCGGCGCTGCGGAAGCTTTTGCCGGATGGGGCAATCCTACCGCAGAATGCATTGTGGAGGTGCGGGAGGCTGCTCCTGCCTGTACCGTTGATCGGCAGTGGCGGGCTGCAAAACGGCGTTGATGCGGCGAAAGCGATAGCGCTGGGCGCTGACCTGGCGGGCTTCGGACGCGGATTGCTGGGCTCCGCCGTTGACTCTGTAGAGGCGCTGGACCAGCGGCTGGCGCAGGTAGAATTGGAGCTGCAGACAGCCATGTTTGGAATTGGCGCAGGGAACATCGAAGCTCTGAAGTCCACCGCGCGTCTGATTCGTGCCTGAATGACCGGCTTGACTGCCGGAATCGGGACGGAGTGATGGCAGTATATTCGTATTGAAGTCTATGGGGTATCTGCTATAATTAATAAGATTGTTTAGCTGGGATTGGCAGCTTAGGTGATATGAACCCAAGCTTTGAATACTTACTAATAAGAGTAACTTATAATAAGGAGTTGTCACATAAATGGCTTTAAAGGCAGGGATCGTCGGTTTGCCAAACGTCGGCAAATCTACATTGTTTAATGCGATAACACAGGCGGGCGCCGAATCGGCTAACTACCCGTTCTGTACAATTGACCCGAACGTCGGTGTCGTGGAAGTGCCGGATGAGCGCCTCGATAAACTGACGGAGCTCGTTCAACCGAACAAGACGGTTCCGACGGCTTTTGAATTTGTGGATATCGCGGGTCTGGTTCGCGGTGCAAGCAAAGGCGAAGGGCTTGGGAACAAGTTTCTTGCCCACATTCGTGAAGTGGATGCCATCGTTCACGTGGTTCGCTGCTTTGAAGATGAGAACATTACCCACGTCGATGGCAAAGTGAACCCGGTGAGCGATATCCAGACCATTAATCTGGAGCTGATCCTGGCTGATCTCGACAGCGTGGAGAAGCGGATTGACCGTGCCAAGAAGAATATGAAGGGCGGCAACAAGCAGTATGCCCAGGAAGTTGAGCTGCTGGAGCGCCTGAAGGAAGCTCTTTACAACGACCAGCCTGCACGCAGTGTGGAACTCAGCGATGATGAGAAGCTGATTGTTCGCGACCTGCACCTTCTGACATTGAAGCCGGTTCTGTATGCGGCTAACCTGAGTGAGGACGGAGTAGCGGAAGCGGACAGCAATCCGTATGTGCAGCAGGTTCGTGATTTCGCGGCGGCAGAGAATGCGATTGTGGTTCCGATCAGCGCGAAGGTGGAAGCCGAAATTGCCGAGCTCGAAGGCGAGGACAAAGCGATGTTCCTTGAGGAGCTGGGACTTGAAGAATCCGGCCTGAACCGTCTGATCAAGGCAGCGTACAGCCTTCTTGGACTGTACACGTACTTTACAGCTGGCGTGCAGGAAGTGCGTGCGTGGACGATTCGCAAAGGAACGAAGGCACCGCAAGCGGCAGCTGTTATCCATACTGACTTCGAACGAGGCTTCATCCGTGCTGAAGTAGTCGCTTACGATGATTTGGTTGCTGCTGGATCGATGAACGGAGCGAAAGAACGTGGACAGCTTCGTCTGGAAGGCAAGGAGTATGTTGTCAGCGACGGCGATGTGATGCATTTCCGTTTCAACGTTTAGAAACGAGAGGTTTCAAAGGCCATGGCTCCATGTCACTTTGTGCATGGGACTGTGGTTTTTTTCTAGTGGTGGAGCCCTGTAAGGAAAGAACGGTTTATCCAGGTCAACAGCCTGCTAGTCAAATGTGTTGTTTCATGGTAAAATAAAAAGTCGTTTGCACTTCATTTTGGTTTGGATATGGAGTACGAAATGGCATATCTTCAGGAATATATCTTAGAGAGGTGAATTCCTTTGTTGGACCGATTACAATCCCTTGCGGACCGTTACGAGAAATTAAGTGAACTGTTGTGCGATCCTGATGTCGCTAATGACTCCAAGAAGCTCAGGGATTATTCCAAAGAACAATCCGATTTGCAGCCTGCATATGAGGCTTATGTTGAATATAAAAATGTAATTGAAGAACTCGAAGCTGCCAAAACCATGCAGGGCGAGAAGATGGACGACGAAATGCGCGAAATGGTGAAAATGGAGATCGAGGAACTTTCCACGCGCGAGCGAGAGCTGGCGGAGAAAATCCGTATTTTGCTGCTGCCGAAGGACCCGAATGATGATAAGAACGTAATCATCGAAATTCGCGGAGCGGCTGGCGGAGACGAGGCGGCCCTGTTTGCTTCCGACCTGTACCGGATGTATACTCGCTATGCGGATACCCAAGGCTGGAAGGTCGAGCTGATGGACGTTAACACGAATGATCTGGGTGGATTCAAGGAAGTCATCTTCATGATCAACGGCCGCGGTGCCTACAGCAAAATGAAATTCGAGAGCGGCGCGCACCGTGTCCAGCGCATTCCGACAACGGAATCCGGCGGCCGTATTCATACTTCCACCTCAACCGTTGCCGTTATGCCGGAGGCGGAAGAAGTGGATATTGAAATCCACGATAAGGATATCCGCGTGGATACGTTCTGCTCCAGCGGTGCAGGCGGCCAGTCCGTTAACACAACCAAGTCGGCGGTGCGTGTGACGCATATACCGACGGGCATCGTGGCTACTTGCCAGGACGGCAAATCGCAGAACTCCAATAAGGATAAGGCGCTGCAGGTGCTTCGTGCCCGTATCTTTGATATGATGCGCCAAGAGGAAGAAGCGAAATATGCCGGGGAGCGGAAGAGCAAGGTAGGTACGGGCGACCGCAGCGAGCGGATTCGGACGTACAATTTCCCGCAGAGCCGCGTAACGGACCATCGGATCGGACTTACCGTTCACAAGCTGGATCAGGTGATGAACGGGGAGATTGAAGAGATCGTTTCAGCACTGACGATTGCAGAGCAAGCTGAACTGATGGAAAAAGGAGTATAACGCTTTGAAGCGGACGATATTTGAATTGACGCCGCAGCGCAGTATAAGAGAAGCCTTTGTGGAGGCTTCTTCTTTTTTAGATGCCATGCGGGTAATGGAGCCCCAGCGGAATGCGCAGCTGCTGCTGGAGCATGTGCTGGGATTGTCGGGATCCTCATATTACATGGCCCTGCCGGAGCCTTTCCCGGCGGAATGCCGCCACGCTTTGGAAGAAGCGATCCGTCGCAAGGCGGAAGGCGTTCCCGCGCAGTATATTATCGGCGAGCAGGAATTTTACGGTCGGCCGTTTGAAGTTACGCCGGCTGTCCTCATTCCGCGTCCGGAAACCGAGCTGCTTGTGGAGGCGGTGCTGAAGTATGGGCAGGAGCTTGCCCCGCGTTCAGAAGCAAGGCTGAAGGCAATTGACATTGGCACCGGCAGCGGGGCTATTGCTGTTACGCTGGCACTGCAGGCCCCTTCCTGGGAACTCCTGGCGAGTGATATTTCGCCTGAAGCGCTCGAAGTTGCCACGCGTAATGCGAAGCAGCTCCATGCGAATGTGGAGTTCCGGCAGGGGAACCTGCTGGAGCCGTTTGCCGGCCTTGCGCCGGACATTCTCGTCTCCAATCCGCCCTATATACCGGCGGAGGACATCGAGGGCCTGCAGCCGGAAGTGCGCGATTACGAGCCGCGCACGGCTCTGGACGGCGGTCGCGATGGATTGAATCCGTACCGGATCATGATGGCACAGCTGCCTCTGCTGTCAGCGCCGCCGCGGCTGATCGCTTTTGAGCTGGGCATGGGCCAGGCCGGGGATGTGGCCGAGCTGCTGCGCCAGGCAGGGCATTGGCAGGAAATCGTCACAGTACCGGATTTGGCCGGGATTGACAGGCATGTTCTGGGAATTTGCCGTTAATTGTATTCGGGGTGGATTTCTTTTAGAATAGTTAGTGGACTTGGCGGAGTAATCTTTATTCCGTTCAGATCGTAGATACGGACTGATAACAGCTCAGTGTGTACAGCTCCAGGCACAGGGGGACCAGAGCATGCTCCAGAAACTCAAGAAGATTGATTTTGTCATTGTTTTTGTGCTGTTGATGCTGATGGTTGTCAGCATCACATCGATATATAGTGCCACCTTTGACACGACTGGCTACGAGCGACACTACATCAAGATGGCCGTCATTTATATCCTCGGATTTGCAGCTTTTTTCGGGTTGAGCTTGATTGATTACCGAATCTGGACCAAATACGCAATACACATATACATCGGCGGATTGGTCATGCTGCTGCTGCCTTCCTTCATCGGTCAAACCAAAAACAATGCTACGGGTTGGATCGATCTCGGTATCGTGGATATTCAGCCTGCAGAGCTGTTCAAGCTTGTGCTCATCATATTTATAACGTATGTTCTTCTTCGGAAGAATAAAGCGAAGCTTTCTTTTTGGCGGGATATCATTCCAATCGGATTGTTGACGTTCATCCCGTTTGCCATTGTCATGGTTCAGAATGATTTGGGCAATGGACTAAGTTATATCGTCATCCTGCTTGGGCTGTTATGGATCGGGAATGTGAAGCTCACGCACGCGCTTATCGGGCTGCTGATTGTAGCCGGTGTTGCCTTCGGCGGAGCACAGGCCTATATCCACTATCATGATGAGATTAAAGCATCGAAGATTATGGAGAGCCGCGGACATTGGATGGAACGGATTGACCCGTGGCTGATCCCGGAAAAAGCAACTCCGAAAGCGAGTTACCATACCAACAACGCGAAGCTGGCCATTGCTTCAGGCGGTATGAGTGGTGAAGGGTACTTACAGGGGAGCTCCGTGCAATCGTCACGCGTACCGTACACGTATTCGGATTCGATTTTTGTGCAGATTGCTGAGGAATACGGCTTTATCGGCTCCTCCGTTCTGCTGCTGTTATATTTCATACTCATTCACAGGATGATCCTGATCTCACTGGAAAGCCGGGGGAAAGCCGGGCCGTTTCTTATCATCGGTATCGTTGCCATGCTGCTGTATCAAATCTTTGAGAATATCGGCATGTTTATTGGGTTAATGCCATTGACAGGGATCACGCTGCCTTTTATCAGTTATGGCGGAACATCGCTTATTATTAACATGGCGTGTCTCGGGGTGGCGATGAGTGTGAAGCTGCATGGTACAGGAAGTGGAGGAGGATTTGCCTAATCCTAATTCTCCAACGTACGTTGCCGCACCATCCCAACAGGCTTGATTCGGGATGCTTGTGTTTCTACAAGATCATAGCGGGGAATCCAAGGGATGCTATCGAAAGCAGCATCTCTTTTGTGTTTTCTGCCCAGCGATTGCAGGATGGACGTCCTTGAATTGTGTTAAGGAGGAAAATCTTTTAGAATAATTCATTAGGGGCTTATTATGATCATGTATCGACAACAAGCCAAAGCAAACAAGGAAACAAGGCAAACTTTCTGTTCGAAGAATCGTTATATGCCTGTATAGGCAAACCGGGGTTTGACGACTCCGGGCACAGGGGGATCATAAGCATGCTTCAGAAATTCAAGAAGATGGATTACGTTATTGTTTTTGTACTGGTTTTGATGATGGGTATCAGCATTACGTCGATATACAGCACGACCGTTGACACCAAATTTGAAGGCTCTCATATCCGCATGATTGCTTTTTACATTGTCGGCTTCATTGCCTTTTTCGGCATAAGCCTGCTGGATTACCGGTTGTTGATTAAATATGCCAAATATATTTACTTGGGCGGTTTGGCCGTACTGGTCCTCGTTATGTTCATCGGAAAGGATATCAACGGTGCCCAGGGCTGGATTTATATTGGGGGATTAAGCATTCAGCCTGCCGAATTGTTCAAGCTGGTCCTTATTATTTTCCTGTCCTATGTATTGGTGCGCAAAAACAAACCGCTGCTGTCCTTCTGGAAGGATATTATCCCGATTGGGCTCTTGGCGTTCATACCTTTTGTGCTTGTCATGGCTCAGAATGACCTGGGGAATGCACTAAGTTATGTGATCATCCTGCTGGGTTTGCTCTGGATCGGGAATGTGAAGTTCTCCCATGCGCTAATCGGTCTTGCACTTGTGGCGGGATTAGCCTTCGGCGGAGCGCAGGCCTACATTCATTATCATGATGAACTGCTTGAATCAAAAATACTTAAGCCCCACTGGGTGGAGCGGATCGATCCATGGCTATACCCGGAGAAGGCAACTGCAAAGGCAAGTTATCATACCAATAACGCGAAGCTGGCTATTGCCTCAGGCGGCATGAGCGGTGAGGGGTATATGCAGGGGTCGTCGATCCAATCCGGCAGAGTGCCGTATGCGTATTCGGATTCGATTTTTGTACAGATTGCCGAGGAATTCGGTTTTATTGGCTCATCGGTGCTGCTGCTGTTGTATTTCATATTGATCCACCGGCTGATCCTGATTTCGCTTGAATCCCGAGAACGTGCCGGGCCGTTTCTTATCATAGGGATCGTTGCCATGTTCTTGTACCAAATTTTCGAGAATATCGGGATGTTCATCGGTTTAATGCCACTGACCGGGATTACACTTCCTTTCATCAGTTATGGGGGGACCTCGCTCGTCATCAGCATGGCCAGTCTGGGGGTAGCCATGAGTGTGAAACTGCATGGGCAGGAAGTGGAGGAAGATATGCCCGATCCCCACGCTTACCGTCCGGCTTCGCCTAAGCAGGCATAGTCTGTTTGGATGAGGAGTCACATGATCATGGCGTATCGCAAGTTAATCTGAGATAGGCCATGTCCATTAACTTGAAATCCCACTGAACACCCATATCCCTCTAAAACGAAAGATGCTGTTCCCTGTTCCTGGGGAGGGCATCTTTATTTTTTTGCAACCTGATTTGTGCGAATCTATGATTTTTCCAACAAATTGCTAGAGTCCACGTTTATAACTCTCTCAGCCGGACATACTGATAGCATCATAGATTATTCGTTTGAGAGAGGCGGCTGGCATAGATGAAGAATTATAGTGAGACCCTCCGTATTATTGTGAAGAAAATGGTTGTGCTCTTATCCTGTATGTTTATGGTTATCATGACGTGGGAAGGACAGCAGATTGATGCATCCGTTGTTGGCGGTCCAATCCCCCAGGAATCGATTCGACTTCGCATTCTCGCGAATTCAGATAACCCGTCCGATCAGCTCGTGAAACGAGAGATTCGTGACGCGGTCGTTGAGCAAATGCAGCTCTGGGTTCTTCAGCTGGAGAATCCGCAGAGCCTTGAAGATGCCAAAGAAGTAACCCGTCAGCATCTTCCGGAAATCCGTCAGCTGGTAGGGGAAGAATTGAGAAAAAGAGGCATTACCTACAGTTATCAAGTGGAGCTTGGCGTAGTGCCGTTCCCAACCAAGCTGTACGGGGGAACGGTCTATCCGGCCGGCGACTATGATGCGCTGCGGATCACTTTAGGCGAAGGCCAAGGCCAAAACTGGTGGTGTGTTTTGTTCCCGCCGCTCTGCTTCATTGATGGCGGCAGCGGGGATGCTGCGGCACAATCCGTTGACACGGGTGTCCAAACGGCTTCTGCCGACGCTGGCCAAACGCCTCAGGAGGAAACTCCGAAGAATGCAGGCGATAGTAAACCTGAAGTTCGGTTCTTTCTGTGGGATATGTTTCTGGGGATTTGGAATTGGGTGGCGAGCCTGTTTTAAGGATTAGGAGCGGATTGATGTTCAATCCTGACGGTGTATGATAAACTTTAGTATAGAAGAGTGCTTTCTCTTTGGCGCGACTGGTTTCGATTGGAACTGGCACGGGACTGAAGAACCAAAGCACTTTTTATTTTTGAAGTAAGCGCAAAACGGAATTTGATGTTTATATATTTTATATACAGAAAGCTTGGGGTAGGTATGGAACAGAACGGAAATGACGTATTGCAACAAGGACAGCGGAATGGCGGCATCCATAATTCAGAGACAACAACCAAGGTTTGGCATGTACCAACCTCGCTCTTCCAGGAGAGCTTGAAAATGGCGGCGGAGCCGGAGCTTCAGGAAGCCGGGTTGGTGTTGGCCCAGGGCGGCACGGTGGCGTTTCCGACCGAAACGGTGTATGGCCTCGGTGCCGATGCGGGCAATACCGAAGCGGTGGAGCGCATCTTTGCCGCGAAGGGGCGTCCGGCGGACAATCCGTTGATTGTCCATATTTCGGAGCTTGCGCAGCTTGAGGGTTTGGTCCAGCATGTGAACGAAACGGAAAGGGCGCTGATGGACTCCTTTTGGCCCGGACCTTTGTCGCTGGTACTACCCGTGAAGCGGGACGCTGTGTCACCGCGTGTAACCGCTGGTCTGGATACCGTTGCTGTGCGGATGCCTGATCACAGCGTTGCGCTTGCCCTGATCAGCGCTGCAGGGCGTCCGCTTGCTGCACCGAGCGCCAACCGCTCGGGCCGGCCGAGCCCGACGCTGGCCAGCCATGTGCTGGCAGATCTCGCCGGTTACATTGACGGCGTGCTCGACGGCGGCCCTGCCGGGGTGGGCGTCGAGTCGACCGTTGTGCAGGTCGGCGAGGATGGCGCCGTGACGGTGCTCCGCCCCGGCGGCGTCACGGCCGAGCAGCTTGCCGCCGTAGCGGCAAGCGTGCGCCTCGACCCGGCGCTGCAGCGCGCCGCCGGGGAGGCGGAAGGCCCGGCGCCGCGCTCGCCGGGCATGAAGTACACGCACTACGCACCGAAGGGTGCGATGTGCGTGGTGCAGGGCCCACGTGCCGACGCCGTGTCGGCACGCATTGCGGCCGAGCTTGAGGCGGCCGCCCGGCGCGGGGAAGTGACCGGTGTGCTGTCGTTCGACGAGCACATCGGCCACTACCGCGCGGACGTTGCCGTCTCGCTCGGCAGCCTGGCCGCGCCGGAGGAAGCGGCCCGCCGGCTGTACGCCGGCCTTCGTCACTTCGATGACGAAGGCGCGACCTTCATCCTGGCCGAAGCGTGCCCGGATCGGGGCGTTGGCGCAGCCGTCATGAACCGGCTGCTGAAGGCCGCGGGACACCACATCATCAATGTAGATTGAACTCCAAGTCCTGGCACCAGTTTGTGAGTGATTCTCTCAATCCTTTCTCGTAATCTGCAAGAGAAAGGGGAGGCTTTGCCGGGATTCCCCAGTCGAATAAACGGTTTTGGAATCATTTAACCCTTGTCCGCATATGGTGTACAAGACCATGGGACTTGGGGGAATGAGCATGTTGGAGGCGTCTGTCCAATCGGGACAGCTTGCGGCGATTCTGCTGATGGCGGTTGCACTCGGGCTAGACGCATTTTCGCTTGGAATCGGAGTCGGGATGAGAAGCGGCATGCGCCTTGGCTATATGCTGGGCATTAGTTTCATGATTGCGCTGTTTCATATGCTAATGCCCCTGCTGGGTTTATTTGCCGGCCATTATGTGGGAATATTATTGGGCCACGTTACAGGGCTTGCAGCCGGTGGGCTGCTGCTCCTGCTGGGTGGACATATGATTTATAATGCCTTGCGTGGCGGAGAAGGCCAGCGAATTCATCCAACCGCCTTTTTGGCCATGCTGCTGTTTTCCCTCAGCGTCAGCATCGATTCGTTCTCGGTGGGGGTTTCGCTTGGCATGTTCGTGGATGATGTTTGGTTGATTGTGGTCTCTTTCGGTATCGTGGGCGGCTTGATGTCGATTCTCGGCTTGCTGCTGGGTCGCCAGGTAAGCGATAGGCTGGGGGAGTATGGCGAGATGCTCGGAGGACTCATTTTGGTCATCTTCGGCATCATGTTTATCATTTAACGCAATATTTGATACAATATCCCCAAAGAACCTACTAACAGGAGGAACGGGACTGTGAAAAATATACTGTTTGTTTGCACGGGAAATACTTGCCGCAGTCCAATGGCTGAAGGGATGCTGCGCAAGCTGTCCAAGCAGCGGGGAACTCCGCTGGAGATTCGTTCGGCAGGTGTATCGGCCGTGGATGGAATGCCGGTGTCCCATCACGCGGAATCGATACTTCGGGATCAGGATATCCAGGACCGCTTGGTGTCCAAACCTCTGACGGCGCAACTGGTAGAGTGGGCAGATCTGATTCTTACGTTGACCCAGTCGCATAAGCAGTATGCCATTCGTCAGTTTCCGCATGCGGCAGACAAGATGCACACGCTGAAGGAATTCGTTGAGGATGACCGCAGGGTGCTCGAAGATCTGCAGGAGCAGGATAGCCTGTATGCAACACTGGAGCTGGCCCGATCTCTCGGAAGGGATGTAAGTGACAGCGATCGCGAACGACCTGATTGAGCTGCGTCAGCGCATTCCGAGCTTTGATATTTCCGATCCGTTCGGCGGTTCGCGGGAAGAATACGAAGCGACAGCGGCCGAGATTCGGACGGCGTTATTCCGATTGCTGGACAAGCTGGAGTCCGAGCGGCATAAATAGGGCGACCCCTTTGTGTTTAGAAGCGAGCGTATAATTGGGCTAAAAAGCCGCTTGCCTTTCACCCCGTATTGATTTAAGATGAAGGTGAAAAACAAAGGATCCGGTGTAACTGGCGACGAAGTGGATGAAACCACGATGGAGCATCGGAATATACGGCCGGTCGCCTGGGCAAAGAGCATTTGGAGCACAACACGTGCGCCGACTGCTCTTTTTTCGTCTTTTGCGCGGAATTTGAGTTATAATGGAACAAGCTAAAACGCAAAAGCGAACATACGAGGGGGTTTTTCATAGATGAAAATCGCATTGGGTACGGATCATGCCGGCATTCGTCTGAAAGAGGAGATCGTGGAGGTCATTCGGGGTCTGGGACATGAGGTGGAGGATCTTGGCTGCGGCTGCTCCGATTCTGTGGATTATCCCGATTATGCGCTTCCGGTGTGCGAGAAGGTGGTCTCGGGTGAAGCGGATCGCGGCATTCTGATCTGCGGTACAGGGATTGGCATGAGTATCGCGGCCAACAAGGTGCCCGGTATCCGCTGCGCGCTGACCCATGATGTGTTCTCGGCAAAAGCGACGCGCGAACATAATGACAGCAATGTGATTGCACTGGGTGAACGCGTAGTCGGTCCCGGACTTGCAGCAGAGATCGTAAGCGCATGGCTGACAACGGATTTCAGCCAAGGCGAACGCCATGTCGGCCGCGTGAACAAGATCAAAGCCATCGAGGAGCGTTACCTGAAGAACGGATTGCGATAGTTCGTGTCGATCAGTATGTTATTCATCGCGGCTTATCGTGATGAGGGAATGAAGTGCTTCTGTGAAAAAAACATCGGGAGGACTGTGACATGACGGACATTTCTAAGATTTCCTTGAATGAACAGACAGCGGGCATTGTCCGCGAACTGGCCGAAGCGGCTGTTTTGGGCCCGGGTAAAGTTCTGGTCATCGGGGCCAGCACCAGCGAAGTGGTCGGCCGCCGGATCGGTACAGGCGGCGCGCTTGAGACTGCGCAGCAGCTTCTCCAAGGCATCGCCGAAGTTCAAGCGGAGTTCGGTTTTGCTGTGGCCTATCAATGCTGTGAGCATTTGAACCGTGCACTTGTCATGGAGCGCGATCTGCTTGAGCGGCTGCGCTTGACGGAAGTGGCGGCTGTTCCCATACCGGGAGCAGGCGGATCTATGGCTTCGGCGGCCTACCGCAGCATGAAGGAGCCTTGCCTTGCGGAATCCATTGAAGCTCATGCAGGAGTCGATATTGGCGAGACG
This sequence comes from Paenibacillus vortex V453, assembly GCF_000193415.1. NCBI lineage: Bacteria > Bacillati > Bacillota > Bacilli > Caryophanales > Paenibacillaceae > Paenibacillus > Paenibacillus vortex. The sequence continues at coordinate 15,126 of NZ_ADHJ01000056.1, read as the reverse complement.
CTGATCGGCATGCATTTGCGGCGAGTGGCGGTACCTTTCCGGCCAAGCGTGCGCTATGTTGGTGAAGCTCGCGTTACGGCTGCCTATACCCGGCCGAAGCTGATTGGCGGGGAGCGTGCGGTGTACCGGTTCGAGCAGAAGGATGATGGGGCGCAGTGCGATTGATTCGAATGAGAGCTCGCTTTTTTGTTATTTGTTATATCTGTGGTTTTAATTTGGCAACCAAAATAACGATGGATTATGGGAGGATATGAACATGATGGAACATTTGCGGAAGAATGACCCGGCTGTACTGGAAGCAATGGATTTGGAACTGAAGCGTCAACGCAGCAATATTGAGCTGATCGCCTCGGAGAATATTGTCAGCGAAGCGGTTATGGAAGCAATGGGGACCGTGCTGACGAATAAATATGCGGAAGGCTACCCTGGCAAACGCTACTACGGTGGTTGTGAGCGTGTGGATATCGTGGAGGATATCGCCCGTGACCGTGCCAAGGAATTGTTCGGTGCCGAGCATGTGAACGTGCAGCCGCATTCCGGTGCACAAGCGAACATGGCGGTGTATTTGGCTGCGCTTAAGCCTGGAGATACCGTTCTTGGCATGAACCTCGCTCATGGCGGCCATTTGACTCACGGAAGTCCTGTTAACGCTTCGGGCCTTCTGTACAACTTCGTTGCTTACGGCGTGCAAGAAGATACGTTCCTGATCGATTACGATGAAGTTCGCAAAGCGGCCTTCAAGCATCGTCCTCGCATGATCGTGGCTGGAGCAAGTGCCTACCCACGTATCATTGATTTTGAAAAACTTGCGGCCATCGCAAACGACGTTGGTGCGTTATTCATGGTCGATATGGCTCATATTGCAGGTCTTGTTGCGGCGGGTCTTCATCCGAGTCCGGTTCCACATGCTCATTTTGTTACCACCACAACGCATAAGACGCTTCGCGGGCCTCGCGGCGGTATGATTCTGTGCAAAAAAGCTTGGGCACAAGCGATCGATAAAGCGGTATTCCCGGGTTCCCAGGGCGGACCGCTGATGCATGTCATTGCTTCCAAGGCTGTGGCCCTTGGTGAAGCATTGGATCCGTCCTTCAAGACCTATGCGGAGCATGTGGTGAAGAACGCAAAAGTTCTGGCCGATACCCTGATCGAGGAAGGGCTGAACATCGTTTCCGGCGGAACCGATAACCATCTGATGCTGATTGATACCCGCAATCTGGATATCACAGGCAAGGACGCGGAGAAGGTGCTGGATTCCATCGGTATCACCGTGAACAAGAACGCCATCCCGTTCGATCCGACGAGTCCGTTTGTAACGAGCGGTATTCGCATCGGTACGCCTGCGGTAACTTCCCGCGGCATGGATGAGAAGGCGATGGTTACCATCGCGAAGGTTATTGCCATGACATTGAAGCAGCCTAAAGACGAGGCGACCCTTGAACAAGCAGGCCGTATGGTGGCTGAGCTTACAGATCAATACCCTCTCTATGCCGAAATGAAATATTAATCACAGTTTAGTCCGTTCCAGAGGCTTATGATAAGAGGACCCCGCCTGATGCAGGTGGGGTCCTTTTCCAGAGCTATAAACATTCTGGCCAGATTGCTTTGCTCATATTTTTCCAGTCAGCGACTGCGGATAGCATCAATATAGGCGAAAATGGAAAACCTAGGTCTAGCCGGTGGCGGTCCCGTCACAAGGTCGAAACAAGCGGGAAATAAACATGACCGGTGCAGGTGTCAATTGACTAGAGGGAATGATATAATAGACAGGATTTATGGAGCTCACAACGATTTATGCCCATATTGAAATAACATTTGCATTCAAACCGGAGGGACCTGACATGGGAAAATTGGTGATTTGTGATCACCCGTTGATTCAACACAAACTTACATTTATCCGCGATATGCGGACTAACACCAAAGATTTTCGCGAATTGGTAGACGAAGTCGCGACTTTGATGGCTTATGAGATTACACGGGAGGTTCCTCTTGAGTCGATATCCGTGCAGACGCCGGTAGCGGAAACGCAGGGGAAAGTCATTTCCGGCAGAATGCTCGGTCTGGTGCCGATTCTGCGCGCTGGCCTGGGTATGCTGGACGGGGTTGTAAAACTGCTCCCCGCAGCAAAGGTAGGCCATGTCGGATTGTTCCGTGACCCGGAAACGCTCCAGCCTGTCGAATATTACACGAAACTTCCAACAGACGTTACGGAGCGCGAATTAATCGTGATTGATCCGATGCTGGCGACTGGCGGCTCTGCGATCGCTGCGATCGACGTGCTGAAGAAGCGCGGCTGCACGCAGATCAAGATGATGAATCTTGTGGCTGCACCGGAAGGCGTGAAGGCCGTCCATGATGCTCATCCGGACGTGGACATCTACGTCGCTGCTCTTGACGAGGGGCTGAATGACCATGGTTATATCGTACCGGGCCTTGGCGATGCAGGGGATCGCTTGTACGGAACGAAATAGGAGACAAGCCTGAGCCATTTGTGCAACTTGAATAATGAGAATAACAAGCATGAAAAAGAGGGGTATTTTCAATCATGTCAAAAGTGAAAGTGATGACTATTTTTGGGGTCCGCCCCGAAGCGATCAAGATGGCGCCGCTTATTCTGGAGCTTCAGCGTCACCCTGAGCATATAGAATCGGTGGTTTGTGTAACTGCACAGCACCGTCAAATGCTCGATCAGGTGCTCGATGTGTTCAAGATTGTCCCGGATTATGATTTGGATGTGATGAAGGACCGCCAGACGTTGAACGAAATCACAGTTCGCGTTCTGGAGGGGCTAGAGCCTGTCCTGCGTGAGGCCAAGCCGGATATCGTGCTGGTGCATGGTGACACGCTGACAACGTTCCTGGCTAGCTATGCCGCTTTCCTGCAGCAGATACAGGTAGGCCACGTAGAGGCAGGTTTACGAACCTGGAACAAGCTGAATCCTTATCCGGAGGAGATGAACCGTCAGTTGACTGGCGTGCTTGCTGATCTTCACTTTGCGCCGACGAACTGGTCCGCCGAGAATCTCCGCAAGGAGAACAAACCGGAATCCCGCATTTATGTTACGGGTAATACGGCTACGGACGTGTTCCAATACACGGTGCGTGAAGGTTATACCCATCCGGTTCTGGACTGGGCGAAGGGCAAACGCTTGATCCTGATGACGGCGCATCGCCGCGAATCCCAAGGGGAGCCGCATCGCCAGATTTTTGAGGCAGTCAAGCGCATAGCCGACGAATTCGAGGATATCGCTATCGTCTATCCTGTGCATCCGAGCCCTGCCGTGAAGGAACCGGCTCACCGTATTTTGGGGAATCATCCGCGGATTAAGCTGATTGACCCGCTGGATGTCGTGGATATGAACAATATGTATACTCATACGCATCTCATCATTACGGATTCCGGCGGCATGCAGGAGGAAGCTCCGTCATTCGGCGTGCCGACGCTGGTGCTTCGGGATACAACGGAACGCCCGGAAGGCATTGAAGCGGGAACTTTGGAGCTGGTGGGTACCCAAGAAGAGAATGTGTACGATCGGATCAAGGTTCTTCTGACGGATCAGGAACTGTATGAGAAGATGAGCAAAGCCGCTAATCCGTATGGCGATGGACAAGCTTCGCAGCGGATTGTCAATGCGATTTTGCACCATTTCGGCATCCGAAAAAACCGTCCCGAAGAATTTCACAGAATGTTCACAAAGGCATAGTTTAGTATATTCTGATTGGCAAGGGTACAGCATACAGTTGAACTGTACGGTTACCGCGGCGTTTTGGGTAATTTAGACTGCTCAAAACGCCGTTTCTACACGGTAATTCAATAAAATCGATTCATTGACAAACTCTTGCAATATTCAGTAAAATGAGTTGGGATTAGAGGTTCATATGAAAAATCCGAAAAGTCAAGATAACCCTTGGTTGATAGCGCTATACATTAGCGGGGCGGGCGGTTTGCTTGCCGCTTACATTCTCATCGGTTTTTTTACCGGGCGTTGGCTTATGAATCAGTGGGACGGGCCCAGAGTGTGGCTTGCCATTGGTACGCTTTCGGGGCTCTTTCTAGGGATTTTGAATATCGCTCTTCTCATTAAGAAATTTCTGGGGGCGCAAAGTGAATGATTTGACAACATCCATTGTGAACGGTGTAACCAGAGTATCTATACTCTTATTATCTGTTCTATTTATGGGGTGGGCATTTTATCCGGATTATCGACCTGAGGTATCAGGACTGATACTGGGTATGGTTGGTGGCTTGTTCAACGTACGCTTCCTTTCCATTAAAGTGAGGCAGCTTGCCGATTTGGCGGTCAGTCAAGAGAGCAGACGGTTCAGCTTTGGATATGTCACGAGACTTTGCATCGCGTTCTTGATTGTAATGATGGCGGCCAAGCTTGAACAAGTGTCGCTCGGAGCGACCATCGTCGGTCTGTTCATTCCCCAATTGTTGACCATTCCAGTCAGCATTATTGTTAGCTTGAAATCTAAGAATTGATTAGCGCTAATTGGAAAGGGGTGAAAACAATTTCATGCATGATTCACCGATTATTGATTTAGGTGGGTTTCGACTTGACCTATCAGCCGTCATTATGCTGCTTGTCACGGGGATTATCGTCTTTGTACTGGCACGCTTGGCCGTTCGAAATCTATCTGTAGAAAACCCTTCCAAATTGCAAAACTTCATGGAGTGGGTCGTAGAATTTGTGCAAGGTATCGTAGCAAGTGCTATGGATTTGAAGAAAGGAAAGCCTTATATCTCATTAGGGTTGACTTTGATAACATTCATCTTTGTAGCTAACGTGCTCGGATTGCCGTTTGCTATCATCACAGATTTGCCTGCTGACTTTACAGTGTTCGGGCAAACGATTGAAGCAACGAGAGGTCTTCATGATGGCCATATGGCTCATGTTCTCTGGTGGAAATCACCGACGGCGGACATATCCGTTACAGCAGGTTTGGCGATCGTTGTATTCTTCCTTATGAATTATCTCGGTCTGAAGCTGAACCGCAAGCATTACCTAAAACACTATATTGAGCCGTTCCCGGTGTTTTTACCACTGAACATCATTGAGAACTTGGCGAAGCCAGTCGCACTGGCGATTCGTTTGTTTGCCAACATCTTTGCAGGTGAGGTACTGATTACGGTAATCCTGAAAATGGGTTACTTCGGTATTCCATTCCTGGCTGTATGGCAAGGATTCAGTATTTTTATTGGTGCATTGCAGGCGTTCATCTTTACCATAACTTGACTATGGTTTAACCATACGGCAACAAAACAACGATTCAACGAAGAAGACGCGCATTAATAAACTCGGCCGAAACGTGCCGTACATTTCGGCAATTTCGAAAGAGATATATTATATTAACCAAAAATTGAACCAATCTTAAGGAGGATATTTATCAATGGAATTTTTAGCAGCAGCTATTGCAGTAGGTTTGGGTGCACTTGGCGCAGGTTTGGGTAACGGTATGATCGTAAGTAGAACAGTAGAATCTATCGCTCGTCAACCGGAAGCTCGCGGTCCGCTCCAAACGACGATGTTTATCGGTGTTGGTATCGTCGAGGTAGTTCCACTCGCTGCTACCGTTATTGCTTTCTTGATCATGTTTTCTTAATAAGAATACTACGGTTTGGCGGGGAGGGCCGATGCCATCCGCGCCTTCGTTTTGTTAAGAACTGCACTTCGCATTAACGGAAAGGAGTGACTTCATTCAATGGTTGTACTTTGGGAGAATATTGTAATTTCAATTCTTGCATTTGGCGTTCTGTATGTGTTGCTTCATAAATTTGCTTTCGGCAAATTGTTTGCAATCATGGAGCAGCGTCGAGAATTGGTTATTAATCAAATAGACGAGGCTTCTAAGACTCGTGAACAGGCACATGTCTATGTTGAGGAGCAAAAACAGGCGCTGAATCAGGCACGACAAGAGGCACATGATATCATCGAGCGTTCAAGACAGACCAGCAACAAGCAAGCTGAGCAAATTGTTGAGCTCGCCAAGGAGGAAGCGGATCGCATCAAAGTTGATGCTCTGCGCGACATCGAAAGCGAGAAGAACAAAGCCGTTGCCGAGCTTCGCAGCGAATTGGGAAGCGTATCTGTAAGGATTGCATCCAAGCTGATTGAGCGGGAAGTAAAGAATGACAAAGCCCAAGAAGAACTGGTGGATCAATACCTTAAAGAGGTAGGAGGCAGACCATGAGCCAAAATACAGTAGCAGCCAAGCGATATGCGCGGGCGCTGTTCGAAGTGGCGGCTCAGCAGCAGAAGGGTCTGGAAGTGGAAGAGGAGTTGCGGGCTGTCGTATCTGCCATTGAAGGCGATTCCGACATTCAGAAATTCATCTCCACACCGAATATTCCCCAGTCCGTGAAGATGAACGTAATCAGCCAGGCGCTGGCAGGGAAAGTATCGCAGCCTGTATTGAACACGATTGAATTGCTTCTTGACAGAGGGCGTACAGAAATGTTCGCCGAACTGCTGAACAGTTATGTGAAGATACAAGGTGCGAGCTTAGGAATGGCGGACGCCACAGTATTCTCTACCTACCCGCTTAGCGATCAGGAAAAAGAACAGGTGGCTTCGGAATTCGGACAGTTAGCGAATCAGAATATCCGGGTTACCAATGTGGTGGACGAGAGCTTGCTCGGAGGCCTGAAAGTAATCATTGGCGACAAGCTGTATGACGGAACTCTTGCCGGGAAGCTGGAACGTCTTGAAAAGTCTTTTAATAGACGAGCATAGTAGATAGGGGTGAAAACGTTGAGTATCAGACCTGAAGAAATTAGTACTTTAATCAAAAGTCAAATTGAAGAATATAAATCCGATATCACTGTCTCTGAAGTAGGTACGGTTATTCAAGTAAGTGATGGTATTGCTCGCGTGTACGGCTTGGAGAACGCGATGTCCGGGGAACTTCTGGAGTTCCAGAACGGCGTGTTCGGTCTGGCGCTGAACCTTGAAGAGAGCAATGTCGGTGTCGTTATCCTGGGACCTTACTCCGAAATCAAGGAGGGCGATCAGGTAAAACGTACAGGACGGATCATGGAGGTTCCTGTTGGTGAAGCTCTGCTTGGACGTGTTGTTAATCCATTGGGTCAACCGCTTGACGGTAAAGGGCCAATCGAGGCAGCAGCATTCCGTCCGGTTGAGAGCAGCGCACCAGGCGTTATCGACCGTAAATCTGTTCATGAGCCGATGCAAACCGGTATTAAAGCAATCGACGCGATGGTGCCTATCGGCCGTGGACAGCGCGAGCTGATCATCGGTGACCGCCAAACAGGTAAAACCACCGTTGCGATCGATACGATCCTGAACCAAAAAGGCAGCGGCGTTAAATGTATTTATGTAGCTATCGGACAAAAGCAATCCACTGTAGCACAGGTTGTTGAAACTCTTCGCCGTCATGGTGCGCTGGAGTACACGATTGTTGTTACGGCTTCGGCTTCTGAGCCGGCTCCACTGCAGTACATCGCTCCATACGCAGGCTGCGCAATGGGTGAGTACTTCATGTACAAGGGCGAACATGCACTTATCATCTATGATGACTTGTCCAAACAAGCGGCAGCTTACCGTGAGTTGTCCTTGCTCCTCCGTCGTCCTCCGGGCCGGGAAGCTTATCCGGGTGACGTATTCTACCTGCATTCCCGCTTGCTGGAACGTGCAGCGAAGCTCAGCGATGAGCTTGGCGGTGGTTCATTAACCGCACTGCCATTTATTGAAACACAGGCTTCTGACGTATCTGCTTACATTCCAACCAACGTAATCTCGATTACGGATGGACAGATCTTCCTGGAGTCCGAGTTGTTCTACTCCGGTCAGCGTCCAGCGATTAACGTCGGTATTTCGGTATCTCGTGTCGGTGGTTCCGCGCAGATCAAAGCGATGAAAAAGGTTGCAGGCGGCATGAAGCTGGATCTTGCGCAATATCGTGAGCTCCAGGCTTTCTCCCAGTTTGGATCCGATTTGGATAAATCAACCTTGGCTCGCTTGAATCGTGGTGCAAGATTGATGGAAATCCTGAAGCAGGGTGTGAACCAGCCGTTGTCCGTTGAACAACAGGTGGTTAGCTTGTACGCAGCTGTTAAAGGATATATTGATGATATCGAGGTTGCAGACGTGCGTCGTTTCGAGAGCGAATTCCTCGCGTTTATTGGTAGCAATAAGCCGGAAATTCTTCAATCTATTACGGATACGAAGGATCTGACGTCCGATAACGAGAATGCATTGAAAGCAGCTATTGATCAATTTAAGAAGGGCTTTGCCACTTCGGTTTAAGTTCCTTAAGGCAAGTTAATAGGAGGGGAGCCGGGTTATGCCCGGCATTCCTCTTTCATCATATGGAATGTAGCTTTGGCTGTGACCAAAGTGGTATTACTAAAGGTGTGGCTTTGGTCCTAGCCAAAGCTTGGTCTACGCGTACGGAGTAACTTTGGCTGTACCCGAAGTTATGCGTTGCTTACGAAGTCAGCTTTGGCTTCGCCAAAGCTAGGCTTATGCTTACGAAGTAACTTTGGCTTTGCCAAAGTTTAAGGTGGTGAAAACATGGCAAGAGGATTACGTGATATTAAGCGGCAGATCAAGAGTGTTCAGAACACCAGGCAGATCACCAAGGCGATGGAAATGGTTGCGGCTGCCAAGCTGAGAAGAGCTCAAGAGAAGGCAACCTCTGCGCTTCCATATTCTGAGAAGCTAAAAGAGGTGGTCGGCAGCATCGCTGCTGGAACCAATGGAATCAGCCATCCTATGCTGGAGAAGCGTGAAGTGAAGAAAACCGGCTATCTGGTTATCACTTCGGACCGTGGTCTTGCGGGTGCATCAAACTCCAACATTTTGCGTAAAGTATCGAATTTCATCGCAGAACGCCATCAGTCCAAGGACGAGTATTGCCTGTTTGTAATCGGACGCAAAGGGCGGGATTATTTCCGCCGTCGTGGACTTCCGGTTGTTGAGGAGCTCACCGATCTATCCGACAGTCCGACCTATGCAGATATTAAGACCATCGCTAACGCGGCGGTTCATCAATATGAGCTGGGTCAGATTGATGAGTTATACGTGTGTTATAACCAATTCGTGAATGCCTTGACTCAGATCCAAGAGGTTTCCAAGCTGCTACCGATGGAGAACATTGGTGGTGGGAACATGACGCAATATGAGTATGAGCCGTCTGCTGAGGGCGTGCTTGAGGTTCTTCTTCCGAAATATGCAGAAACGTTGATTTTCAGTGCGATGCTGAATGCCAAGGCCAGTGAGCTTGGTGCGAAAATGACGGCTATGGGAGCAGCAACGAAGAATGCGAGCAAGATGATCAATGAGCTCAACCTCACATACAACCGTGCTCGTCAGGCTGCCATAACGCAGGAAATTTCCGAGATTGTGGGCGGAGCTAACGCTCAGCAATAATGCACGATGGAATTCTTAACTTAGTATTTAACGGATATGCGGCAATGTCATGAGCCGCTTTTACGATCATCGTTCACCGCTAGAGGTGAGCGGGTAGGAGGGAAAACGAATCAATGAAAAAAGGACGCGTTGTCAGCATTACAGGTGCTGTAGTTGACATTGAATTTGAACGCGGTCATCTTCCCGAGATTTTTAATGCTGTCAAGATTGAAGCAACGCTGGAAGGCGGCCGCTCGGTTGATTTGACTTTGGAAGTATCCAATCATTTGGGTGATAATCTGGTTCGTTGTATCGCGATGTCATCCACTGACGGTCTCATTCGCGGTATCGAAGCTGTGGATTTGGGTAGACCGATCACGGTTCCTGTAGGTTCCGCTACACTTGGCCGCGTATTTAATGTATTGGGTGAGCCGATCGATAATGCAGGTGACGTTGTATCCGAAATTAATAACCCGATCCACCGTGAAGCTCCTCCATACGATGAGCTTTCCACGCAAGCAGAAATGCTTGAAACGGGTATCAAAGTAATCGACTTGCTTGCTCCATACCAAAAAGGCGGAAAAATCGGTCTCTTTGGTGGTGCGGGCGTAGGTAAAACCGTTGCGATCCAGGAATTGATCAACAATATCGCACAAGAGCACGGCGGTATCTCCGTATTCGCAGGCGTAGGTGAGCGTACTCGTGAGGGTAATGACCTTTACCACGAGATGAGCGATTCCGGCGTTATTAATAAAACCGCGATGGTATTCGGTCAAATGAACGAGCCTCCGGGTGCCCGTCTTCGCGTAGCGTTGACCGGTTTGACAATGGCGGAATATTTCCGTGATCAAGAAGGTAAAGACGTGCTTCTCTTTATCGACAACATCTTCCGCTTTACTCAAGCGGGTTCCGAAGTATCTGCCCTTCTGGGCCGCATGCCTTCCGCGGTAGGTTACCAGCCAACGCTGGCATCCGAAATGGGACGTCTGCAAGAGCGGATTACCTCTACCAAAAAAGGTTCTGTAACATCCATCCAGGCTATCTATGTACCGGCGGATGACTATACGGATCCAGCTCCGGCTACAACGTTTGCTCACTTGGATGCAACGACCAACCTGGAGCGTAAAATTTCCGAGATGGGTATCTATCCTGCGGTAGATCCACTTGCATCAAGCTCCCGGATTTTGGCTCCTGAAATTGTGGGTGAAGAGCATTACAATGTTGCTCAAGGCGTTAAGAAAATTCTTGCTCGTTACAACGAGCTTCAAGATATCATCGCAATCCTTGGTATGGACGAGTTGAGTGAGGAAGATAAAGCAATTGTTGGACGTGCTCGTCGTGTTCAACGTTTCTTGTCCCAAGCTTTCCACGTTGCCGAGCAGTTCAACGGCATTCCGGGTAAATACGTACCGGTTAAAGAAACCGTACGCAGCTTTAAAGAGATCCTGGAAGGCAAGCACGACCACCTTCCGGAAGCGGCTTTCCTGTTCGTAGGTACGATTGAAGAGGCAGTTGAAAAAGCAAAAACATTGTAAGCTGACGCTCCGTGATCAGCAGACCGAGACAGTGCCCAGAACGGGACTGTGAGGTCTGCTGCGCGAGTTTTCTGCGGAAAACGGTGAGGAGGGATGGAAGTGAGCACCATTTTGTTGGAAATCGTAACGCCGGACCGCCTGGTCTACTCCGAGCAGGTGAACAGTGTTACGGTGCGTGGGGTCGAGGGAGAACTGGGCATCTTGCCTGGTCATATTTCCTTCGTTACACCGCTTCAGATAGCGCCAGTTTATGTGAAGATCGGCAACGAGAGAACCCCGTTTGCGGTACAAGGCGGTTTCGTCGAAGTCCGTAAAGATAAGATTGTCATCCTGGCGGAAAGCGCAGAGAGAGCGGGAGAAATCGATCTGGAGCGTGCGGAAGCCGCGAAGGAAAGAGCGGAAACTCGCCTGAATGCGAAGGGAAGACAGGACGAAGTTGATCATCGTCGCGCGGAATTGGCCCTGCAAAGAGCCATGAACCGGATCAAGATCTCCAATTAATCATAAGGCAGCTCGATGCTATAATAGCAGCGGGCTGTTTTTTTATTCCTGAGAAGCATCCAATGAAATGAAGAATAACCGGGAATGGGGAGGCAAATCTATGAAACAGGCGTTTATCATACGCTGTTAACTATCGCTTTTAATAGATTCGTTACATATGATGTAGTATTAAAGAGAGAAGGGAGGTCATCCCTATGGCTATACTGCTTCCGGAACAAATCTTCTCCTTGGCTCCCAGTGTCGGCAAATCTTTCTATGAACATCAAGCTGGTGTCGATGCTTCTGTTACGATTAGCAATTTTTCGGACGAACCTATATCTTTGGTCATCACCCGGGTCGGAGCTCCTGCATTAACCTATGTAATAGAAGCCCATGACCGACGAGTGTTTAGCATCGAGTTATTGCAGATGGCCGCACTGTTAACCGGCTCGTCAGCTGCTTACGGAACGATTGTTGTGGCAACGACGGAATAGTGTCAGGGGAGTTGAAGTAGGAGTGAGATAGGTTTATTATGCCTGGACTATATTTTGGAGTCCGGGTATTTTTTTGATATTGGAGTGGTATAAATAGAAGTCTAAGGAAGATTTTATGGGATTAGAGCAAGGAATTGTAATAATTTGGAGAGAAAATGTTGGAAATATTGGCTTCATATAATAGTGTGTAAACGCTCAAATATAGAAGATGTGGACAAGACTTTATTATTTCCGAGGAAATGTGGCTAGAAAGTGCTGGATTCTTAGCCTCCAGCCAAGTATTATAGAAGAGTCGGTCCTGAATAGGGCATGATAAATATATGTAGGGGGAGGGAATATGAACCAGGATTTATCTAATTCCATCAGTGCAGTCGGTGTCAATGGATTACTCTCCATTGTCATTTCACTGATCTGTATCGCACTGGCTTGGTGGGCACTGCAGCAAGTAAAGCTGGATTTGGTTGTCCGCCATCCCAAAGGACCACAGGGTAAGCTGTTGCATTTACTGCTGGCTGTGGTGCTTGGACGATTCGTTGCTGAATTCCTAATTGACTATATTACATGGAGTCAAATGATCCGATATATGTTTTAGCACGGGTATGGCTGTAAGTTCGTACATTACACAAGGGGTATGCAGCAAGGCGTCTTTTAAAGAAAGCTGTTGCATGATCTGTATGTTTGGCGATATTTTACTCGTCTGTTTTAATTATTGTATGATTGGTTATATCACTGTTAGGTTGCTTGAAATAAGATGTCGAATAAACGCATTTTATTATGTTAACACTGAGATTAAGGACTTGATCGGGCGGACGGTGACTTCCGGACTATAATGTTCACCCGGTAATTGTTATGCATTGACAAGAGCTGGTCGGTCATGGTACCTTTCGTAGGTCCATACTGCGGATAACAGATGTTTCACATAAGGTGGCATTATGGATGTCCGGTTCCTGGTGTAGACACCATATCAGATGTCATAAATAGTTCAAAAATCGCTTGTTTGGCGGAAATCACTAATGTTAAGATGAAAGTTAGGGAATTAGCAACAACTAAAACGAACACAAGCATATCAGGAAAATTATGGACGCGGAGGGAAACCATGATGAGCAAATTTATCGTCCGCGGTGGCAAAAGACTGACCGGAAGCGTCAAAGTCAGCGGAGCAAAAAATTCAGTTCTTCCGATCATCGCTGCCTCTCTACTAGGGGAAGTTGGGGAAAGTGTTATCATTGACGCACCTCCTCTTGACGATGTAATTACAATCAGTAAAGTATTGGAGTCGCTTGGTGCGGGCATTACATATCAAGATGAAGTGATACGTGTGAATGCAGAGCACATAACGACATGTGAAGCGCCTTATGAATGGGTGCGGAAGATGCGAGCGTCTTTTCTGGTCATGGGACCTTTATTGGCACGTTGTGGACGAACCCGGATTTCACTTCCAGGGGGATGTGCTATCGGCACGAGACCTATTGATCAACACCTAAAAGGATTTGAAGCTCTCGGGGCGGAGATTAGCCTCGGACAAGGATATATTGAAGCGAAGAGCAACGGCAGATTGCGTGGAGCGAAGGTCTACTTGGACGTCGCAAGCGTTGGTGCTACCGAAAATATTATGATGGCTGCTACATTGGCTGAAGGGGTTACGGTAATCGAAAATGCGGCAAAAGAGCCGGAAATTGTCGATTTAGCGAATTACCTGAATGCCATGGGTGCCAAAGTTCGCGGTGCGGGCACAGGTGTAATCCGCATTGAGGGCGTTGAGAAGATGCATGGCGTCGAGCATAATGTGATTCCAGACCGGATTGAAGCAGGTACCTTTATGGCGGCTGCAGCGATCACAGGCGGAGATGTTTATGTAGAAGGTGCCATTGCCGATCATCTCGGACCTGTCATTTCCAAGATGGAAGAGATGGGGATTACTATTGAACCGGATGAGAATGGGATTCGCGTTATCGCTGACAAACCTTTGAAGTCGGTTGATGTTAAAACATTGCCATACCCTGGATTCCCAACTGACATGCAATCGCAGATGATGGCGCTCTTGCTGGTGTCGGAAGGTACAAGTGTGGTTACAGAAACGGTATTCGAGAACCGCTTCATGCATGTGGATGAATTCCAGCTGATGAATGCGGAGATTAAAGTCGAAGGACGTTCTGCCATCGTAACTGGTGGCGCCGAGCTTAAGGGAGCCAAGGTAACTGCAACCGATCTGCGTGCAGGAGCTGCTTTAATATTGGCAGGGCTTGTATCTGAGGGTACGACTGAAGTTGGTGGTGTGCAGCATATTGATCGGGGGTATGTTCATTTAGCGGAAAAGCTGTCTGGACTGGGTGCGGATATCTGGCGCATTTCGACGGAAGATCAGAGTACGGAGAAGGTTTCGAAGAAAGTGGCAAGCGAAACCGAAGACGCGAAACTGTTTAAAGTCCAACCCACTTGGGTATAATACGTACGATTGTTATCCATCTTTACAGGATGGACAGGATAGAATGAATAAGAAGTGGCTTCGCTGTTAATTGCGAAGCCACTTCTTTTGGTATGGGCACACGGTTGACGTGAATTCTCTTATATAAAGATTACAGAACCATGAGAGGGCAGAATCTATTTGCTAACTGGCTTGCAGCCTTCGATGTCTTTTCCTCCTTTCTCTTAGAAGGGTTCTATCAAATGCCGGTATCTCATAAGTATAAGTAGAGCATGACGGAAATGAGAGTAATCCGGCACATACCAGGGGAGAAGGCACAGGAGGGAAAAACAAATGAAAGATTCTAAGGTTCGGGTGAAGGTGGGCATTGCAGGGAAAGAACGAGCAATGGATCCGAAGACCACCCCGGAGGAAGGGGCAACTGGGCAACCCTATCAAGTTCCAGCGGAAGGGTCGGCGGCTCCCGTGTTGAAATGGGAATTTCCCGGAGAACTTGAGAAGACATCCAAATTCGACAAAGCACATAACCATGATTCGATATCGGACAAAAAAGAATCGGAGCCCGGGCCGCGCGGGCACCGCGGCCCGGCGAGAGGGCCGGACGCCTTCGGCCAGTCCGGCCATGGCCCGCGGGCGGCGCATACGCCGCCGCCCGACCGCCCCGCTGGCGCCCCTGCGCATGGCGCCGCGCCAGCCCCCGGCGGGCCAGCGGCCATGCCGCAGGGCCCGCACCCCGCGCCTGAGCCGCAGCGCTATGCGCAGGCGGCTGCGGGCCGCGCACCGCGCGGAGGCCGCACGTTCCGTGTGCGGCCCGCGCGC